>JAEXGM010000030.1 GCA_023450835.1 Bacillota bacterium
TTTCATCAGTTTCAAACTGATTATTACCAATCGTTTTAATACAGCGGTCATACATGTCGTTTGAAGGGAAATTTAACACACACACCTTCGTTTCTTTCAATGATTGATACATATGCCCGCCTTTATCGACTTTTCCCATGATACAGATAAAGTTGTCAGCTCCGCTTCCCGCAAAGGTAGACCAAGATTGCAGACAGGCGTTTTCCTTACCGTTAGATTTCCAACCTGTAACAACAAATACCAACGACGGCATGGCTGTCACGAAATCATACCATGACATATTGCCACAGGCTTCCAAGTATTGCTCAGTAAATCTCTCTGGTCTTTCATTAATAGAAATTTCCTTTTTCATAATAAATCTCCCTTTTATTTCAATCGTAACACAGCAAACGCGACAGCAGTGTGTCATGTTGATAATATAAATACTCTTCACATATTATATCATTTAAAACAATAGTTTCCAGAAAATATCATTTAGGTGCAGTAACATCAATCTGTTGTCAGTGGTGGAATGGTGATTTGTATAGAAACAGACCTTGAATTAGAAAAGGCTGGACATTATTTCAGTGGATTGGATTATTTTAAACTTGGTCTGCCACCATTATACCGTAAATTTTTTATAAAAAAAACTTGCTGATGGCGGAAGGGATTCTCGGTTTGATATAAAAATTTCTACATTCATGCAAGAATTAGGATTAAAACATATTGTGGTTATAATGAATGATAGTATTATATTTATAAATCCGTATGGAAATACAGCGGAACATACAAAGCAGTTTGAAGCTATTACTTCAGGGATGGAATAAACAACTATCAGCTAATGATAAAATTAATTCAATAAAATCATTTATAGATAGAGGGTTGAATGAGCAAGAAGCTGAAATATCTGTAGACGGTCAACAAAAAATTACTGAGTATGTAATGAATAATAGTTGAAAACACAGCTACCACTTATATCGTGATGGCTGTGTTTTGGTCTTAGATTAGCATGTGAATTTCTGTTTTATTTTTTCTATCAATGTCTTCAATATTTCCTTATCACCATTGTGCAGCTCAAGATAACGTTCACATGCTTTATTCAAGTAAAAATAAAATGTTGAATAATCTATCACAACTTCTTCGCCACTATGCAAGGAAAATTCGACACCATCAAACTTTTCAGACGGAATGTCTATATCATCAGGGAATAAGCAAACAGCGAATTCAATGCCTCTTCCTATCCCTTTTGAAAAACTTTCATAGACATCAAGAAAACTATTTTCTGAAATCATGTTAAAAAACACATAAACTGGAAAATGTTCTTTCTCCTTTAAATCTGATTCTTTTAAATACGGATTTCTTTCCACAATTAATCACCTCAATTCGATGGGAAAAATGAATCAATGTTCCATCAGGTAATACAGCATTCCAAACCACGTTTCATAAATGCACTGTCGCTAATCACATTTGGGTCATATATCGTTTTCTTAAAAACTGAACTACCATGCAGACCAGTGCCTGAGATTTTGTCTTTCCTTCACCGATTTTCCTCATGTAATAGTCATAAAATATCGGATGGTTGGGTACACCGTGCTTTGGTCTGGATACCATGGTTACAGCCAGGAAATAAAACATTCCGTGCAACTTGCGTTTTCCCTGTCTGGAGCTTTGTTCCTTACCTTTCCCGGCAGAACTTGAACTTTACAGGAGCCACTCCTGCGAATCTTGCCAGCTTATCTGGATTCCTGATATTCAAGTATGGTATTTCCATCATTCTGAACACAATCCAGAATCAACTCTGCTTTGTCTCTTCTCGCAATGCGGGATATTTCCTTAAATTCGATTGTTAGACCTTCTGCCGTCTTTTCCTGCAAACGGACAGGAAACGGGTAGGTCTTCCGAAAATACATGGCACATTTCCCGTTTATCTCGCTGAAAAATTACTGTAGCTGAGATATGCCCTAGATATCTGCTCATGGAATCCGTTCTTAAAACGAATACCGTCTTTTACCAGTAAATCTCTTCGATTTACTAATTGATCCAGTGTCCACTCATTATCTTTTGGCTTTGCATCCGGCAAAGTATGAAAACACCTACAAACTACTATAATGTATCTCACTCCTAAATACATTGTGGTATTTTGGTGGTTAAATTACAAGATTCTACACACTAACATAATGATATTTCTGTATCCTCGGGATCAGAAACCAATTTTTTTAATGATTTTCCTAATTGTTCTATTAACCCTAACTCACTATTTACAAAAAAGCTACATCTATGCGAGCGTGTATCATTATCTGCGATTTCAATATCTACTTCGATTTTTACATGACCAGATGTATCTGAAGGTAATATGCTCATAGAAAAAGCTGGGGTATAATCCCCTTCTTTTTTCCCAAATTCTAAATAACATGTAGTATTATAATTCTTGATATAGCCAATTACTTTCTCCGAAATTTCTCTTAATGCTTTGTCTTCAATATAACAATTTTGATATGCTGTGGCAAACTCTGAATTAGCAGCGATCTTTAATTCCAAAAGATTTCCATCTTGCCATAATTTTTTAAAAATAATATTATCCATTTTTTAACACCTTTCTATTTAAATTTGAAATCATCAAACGCTCCAGTAATTTTATTATATACATAATGGACACTGACTTTAGTTCCGTCTGTACTCTGTACTATCGACTGCATTTTTACCCATCCCTCTGATGATGGCCACCTAGGATCTGTCATTTCTATCGGTAATTTAGTTGCTCCTTCTAATGGATTAGATTGTATTTGGTGCATTGCCATTTGTTCATTTAATGAATTAGGAATTGTTCTCCCAGTATTTCCTCTTCCTTCAACCTTCACAGGATTACCTATTCCTTGAGTACCTGGACCATCCGAACCCTCAGGAACCTCTTTCATAATGGCACCTTCGGTTGCACCTGCAGCCATTGCATATGCTGCAGAACCAACACCTACCACTTGCGCCATTTTATACCTCTCTGCAAAATCATAGGTATTTTTCTTATTGTAATCAATGACTTCCTTAGTGATTAATGGTTTACCTATAAGTGTGTTTACTGCATTCATAACACCTACGACCATGCCACCTGTAGCGGAATCAAATCCTAGTGCAAAAGCTGCTGTAGGTCCTAATTGAGGGTAATCCGGTACCGGAACATAATCTCCTGTTGCAGGTCCAATTGTATATTTCGGTTTCTCTGTCGCTGTATTTTTAGTTGAACCGTTCCCAACTATTCCGGGGTATTCATACCATTTCAAGATAGTGTCATTTAAATCTGAATTACCAATCCCCTTGCCGTTTTTCGAGACAGGAAATTTTTTATTTCCATAAGCAGGCATCCAACCCGGTATTCCAACCGTTCCTGTATCTACTGGCGTTCCTGTACTAATTGCCCTTCCTTCCGCACTTTTATACCAGTCCCTTATGGTACCTTCTAAAGATTTAAAAATATCAGGAAGCGCATCTAATACTTCCGAAATTACTGCCAGAAGAGAGCTGCTGATTTCAAAATCCACTAATAAAGCCAACAGTTTTTCCTTCCAATTCTCTATTCGGAGGGATTTATGATGGCCTAAAAAGTTGTCTCTTTGTATTGCAATAGCATCTGCCACTTCCTGATCCG
>JAEXGM010000185.1 GCA_023450835.1 Bacillota bacterium
AAACAGTTTTGGATTTATATTTGCATGATTATTCTTACCTTCAAATAGCAGACAAATTAAAGAAAGAACCAAAGTCAATTGATAATGCATTGCAACGGATTCGCTTAAAACTGAACACAGTTTTAAAGGAATTATATTAAAAAAGTTAATGCCCCCGTAGCTCAGTCGGTAGAGCGTTACCTTGGTAAGGTAAAGGTCTCGAGTTCAAGTCTCGTCGGGAGCTTTCAAGAAAAGCTAGGAAAATCAAGGCTTAGAGCGAATAAGCAAAAGTTAAGACACTCAGAAATGAGTGCCTTTTTTCATATTTGAGGACTATTTGGGGACTAGCGAGAAAAATTTTAAACTGCCTATGCTTTCTGGGTTAATATATTATCCAAAATATCGGCAGCTGTTTCATCTGATTTCTTAAGGCTATGATGATCTTTTATAAAAAGTAATATTCCATCTTTTTCATCTCTAAGATAGTGCCATTTACGAGAAAGTTTGGTACGGCAATCATCGGCGATATTCTGGAAATCCTCCTCTGTATAACTTAAAAGAAAAAATTCATTTTTTTCTATGACATGTTTCAGTGAGAAGTTTATAAGATTATTATACTTACTGAATAAATCAACAAGCCATTTTTTAACTTCGGGACTGTAAAGCATTTACTCGTGAACTATACTTTTCTATTTTATCATTATTCATATATGCTTTAGCTTTTTTTTCATGTTGAGTTAAATAATCATTAAAATATTCAAATACATAATTTACACATGTTCTAATATTTTTGGCACGTGAGTCTAAATCAAAATTTTTTAAATTATCTTCTTTTTTTTCGGCATGCGATATATTCATCTATGGTTAGCATATAATCCCAACTTTCAATTTATTTACTATCAGTATACTAGCCATCTAATCTATTGGAAAGATAAATTTTATTATAAAGTTTATAAGGTGTTGCCAATATAGGAACGCCCAATAGAACACGAGTATGTATTAAAGAGATTAGAGAGTTGGAGTGCAGCGATCAATTTAATTAACACAATTTGCACTCTTGTCATGCAGGGATGTATCATACTACTACTGTACGTTCAGATATAACCATCCCATTTCCCCCGGCTCACGTACCAGGGGATTTTTCTGTTGTAATATTTATCCAATGGAAGTATAATCTATTTACAATAATACTAAGGAGGTAAGCATGGAAAATGTACAACTGCAATTGCAATTACAATCAGGTATCGTTGATAGACTGGCAGATAACGATATTATATCACAGCGAGTAACGGATGGTTATATCAATGCAACAGCAATGGGTAGATCGGCTGGTAAGAAAATTAATGACTATGGCAGACTCTCTACGACACAGGCCTTTCTACATGAACTATCGACCGATACGGGAATTCCCGTAACGGAATTAGTACAGTCAGTTAGGGGTGGTGAAAGCCATCTACAAGGAACATGGGTTCATCCACAAGTTGCTATTAATCTTGCACAGTGGCTATCACCAAAATTTGCTGTCCTAGTTTCTAAATGGGTATTTGAATGGATGTCAGGTAATATGAAACAGCCTCAACTCCCATATCACCTAAAAAGATATTATGTAAATATGTCAAGCGTACCGTATGGTTATTTTTCTATGCTTAACGAAGTTATTCTATCTCTTATAGGACCATTAGAAGCCTTGGGCTATACAGTTATGCCTAATATACTTCCAGATATATCGCTTGGCAGAACATTTTCTAAGCATTTACGTGAACTAGGTTATCCTGTAGATAACTATCCTAAGTATCCACATAAATATGAAGATGGTAGAGTATTTGATGCAAGGGCATATCCAAATAATTTAATTGGTGAACTACGCCGTTTCTTTGTTGAGGAATGGTTGCGCGATAAGTCATATAAATATTTTTCCGAAAGAGATCCTAACGCCTTGCCCTATCTCAATAGATTCCTATCCCTTCCGAATTATCGTGAAGTTATGGGTTATGTTGAAATTAAAACTGATTCTACACCCACATTTTAAATAAAAAACACCCCTCATTGTCAATTGACTTTGAGGGGTTATATTATCTATATCTTTGCCAATTCCTTAACCGTATTTACGCCAGGAAAAAGTTGGGGTTACTTATGATTTAATGTATTTTACGGAAGCATAGTGTCTATTATTGTTGATTTACATTTATTGATATGGAAAGATATGTAATATAATTTCACAGATATATGTAGAAAAAAAGTATTTTTAGAACTTAAACCAGCTACAGATACATCTTACAATTGGAAAAATTAATATGAGTTGAAAACGGAAAGGAGCGTATATGTGAAAAATGGAAGATTATCGGTTGAAGAAGCAGCCAAACTAATGGGGGCCAGCGCCCAATTTATTAGAATAGGTTTACAGCAGAGTGTGTTTCCGTGGGGCTATGCAGTAAAAACAAGCAGCCATTATACATATTTTATCATTGAAAAAAAGTTTGAAGAATATACAGGAATACAACTAAAGGAGTAATGAAATGGTTATAAGACACTCAGCGCTACGAGCAGATGAACTAAAAGTGCTTATTGCAACAGTAAAAATAAAATATAAACTGACTAATGCTCAGTTGGCAAAAAAGATTGAAACGCCACTTGGGACATTTAATTATTGGAAATCGCATATTGAAAAATTTCCAGTAGGGAAAGTATGGTTATTGGAAGCATTGTTAGAAAGGTAACACATATTGATAACTTGGTTTTAGCAAAAGCCTGTTGATTCGTAAAATATAAAGGGGGGATTGTATGCAACTACAATATCCAAAACCGTTCATGTCAATTAGTGATTTAACTGAAATGGGGTTGCCAAGAGAATATTTGAGAAGATTATCAAGAGTAGCCGATGCGCCGATAATACGAACATCTGGACGGGGTAAAATACTCTTTATTACTGCTGACTTAAATAATTTCATGAAAAAGTATCTGAAAGGGAAAAAAATATTCGCTTAGGAGATATCGATAAAAGCTCATTACATGGAATAAGCAATATAATATCAAGTACCAACTTTTCTTTAATGGTTGAGCAGGTGTCACGTAGCCGATGCTAAGACGAGGTTTAAATAAACCGTCTTTCATGGAATTCTTAACACATTTTACACGTGACACGGCTTTGGGGTGGCCTACATAAAAATAAGCTTTGTATAAAGCATCCTTCGGGGTGCTTTCTTATTGAGAAATTATACCGATAGTCCTATTGACAAACAGAACAAATGTTCGTATAATTGGTATATTAACATTTCTTTGCATTGATTGTCATATTTTACCCTTTTATATTGAAACATGCATTATTTGGATGTATAATGCTGGTAATATAACTATAAGGGAGAGATAAATATGGGTAATGATGCAGTTGAAAAAAATGTGCCAATTGAAAAAAAGATTGCTTATGACATTGAAAAATTACGTCTTATAATGGATTATTTTATTAGTAATTTTGATGATGTACAGGTTGATACCATGTTTGTCAAAAAGACACATAGTACGAAAGAAAAGTATAAGACTTATATGTTTGAATGTTCAAAGGATTCAATTAAGCAAGCGGTTTTAGGTACGATTGAAAATATTTCAAGTATTATGGCAATAAGGATTATAGATAAATATGATTTAGAGGTTTCATTAGATGATACAATACAGACCATTGAAAAAGAAAAAGTTGTTAATGGAGAGAAGGTATTGTCTAAAATAACGTTAGATTATAGGGATGATAATACACTAAATGAGAATGTAGATTTTGATAAACTAGATTTTCTTATTATGCAAATAAGCCCTAAAATTAAGAATATACCTAAAATTACTATTCTAAAAAAGTATTTACGCCCAGCGAGTAAATATAAAAATTCAGTAAGAGGTACTTTGAATGGTAAGGAATATAAGCCACTAAACAAAAAAATATTAACTATCGGCGATAATGTGGATGCTATCTTAATTGATGACTATTATTATATTACTAATAGAAATAATTTTAATTCTATGTTGGAATTTAAAGATGTCTATCACAATATAATTAATGATAAAACAAAAGAAATAGTTGACTCACAATTATTTGATAACCCAATAGGTTTTATTGATGATTGTAAAAATAATGGTCGTTACTTACCCAGGCTTGCCAAGGCAATCTTAGCAGAAGGTTTTAAAAATGTAAAAACTTATCATGGTAATTTGCCAGGATTAATAAGTAAACACAAATTAAAATTAAATATTACAAGCAAGGGTGAAATTATTTATGATAAAGAAAATGTTAATGAAATATTAAATCTTTTGCTGCAACATTATGTGACAAGTGATTTAACTTCAAAGTCAATGATAGCTAAAGCGATAGAAAAATATAACGAATAGAGAGTGATTAATATGTGGAACAAAACAATGTTATTTATTTCGTCATATATACCTCTTTATATCCTGATGATTCTTAAAAATATTTTTGAGAGGATAACAGTAGGTGGGAGATTTGCAAGCCTTAGTAAAAAGATAAACAAGGGCACGTTCTTTGATGAAATAAATGATTATGCTATTGTTGTTTTATTTATGTTATGTATTGGGTCACTTATTTACCTTATAGCTAAGGTTAAAAATACTAAGGGAGAAAAAGATTATATAATAAAAGAAATGACAGATGAAACAAGTAACTACTACTTTAACTACATTTCAATTTATTTATTATCTTGTCTTGGTTTGTCATTGAATAATATAACTGATAATTTTGTATTTGTATTTGTAATGTTTATTGTAGGGTATATATATATCAGTAATAATATGATATATATGAATCCAACGCTTAATTTTTTAGGGTATAAAGTTTACGATGTTATTTTAGATTCAGTAAATACAAATGACAAGAGTTTACAAAGTATCATTATTATAAGCAAAAAAGTTCGCATTAAAGTTAATGATAAGGTGAAGGCAACGGGCAAATCAGGATTTATTTTTGCAAGTGAGAAGTTGCAAGATGATACAGCAGATTAAAGCATCCTTCGGGGTGCTTTTCTTTGACAAAATGTAATTATGTGGATATAATACAAATGTAGGCTACCACTCAAAAAAGGGGGTAGTCACATGGTGACGAATATTGATATTCAACAAATCTACTATATTGTCATGATTATTTATACTTTATGTAAAATAATACATAACGTTATAAATAAAAGCAAATAGTAGAAAACCAGGGTATATCGTTACCCCTGTCCTTTCGTTTACGAAAAGGACAGCATCAGTGATAGGGATGCAGTGATTATATCATTGCAATTTGCTATGCTGACGCTAAAATAGGTAGCCTACTTTAAACATGAATGGAGATGAGTTTTGAATGTCATTAACAGATAACCAGGTGAATAACAATAATGTTTTTACCAATACTATTTACTGTAATATGATAAAAAATAAGTAAGGAGGTGCCGATGGTCATGAAATTAACACTTAAAATATCTAAATTGACAATTTCTATTGTAATCGGGTTGAGCCGATAAAGCTCAACTGCTTCCAAAGCTGAATTGTAGCTTTGGCGGTACACCTAAGTTAGTAAAAACTAAACATAACAAAATAATATTAAACACATGGAACCCATAGCGGTTCCTTTTCTATACCCAAAATTACACCAGATAGGAAGGTGAAGTGATTGGCAAATGAACACAACTTAAGACGTTTAAGCCCGGACGAAGCCCGAGAGTTCGGAAGAAAAGGAGGGAAGGCATCAGGAGAAGCCAGACTTCAGGAAGAATTTAAATATCCTGTTTACTACTGAAATAGATAGTCTAGAATGGTCCCCAATACTAGAATCCTTGAGGCCTGATAGTACTTTGAAATCCGCTGTAAATGTTGCCATGATAAAAGAGAAATTCTTGGAAATAGACAAGGAATATGTTATAATTTGTATATGAAATATATTTTTAAGGGAGATTAGGGTGAAAATATTCAAAGGAAAAAAGAAATTTAATCCCAATATAATATGGAAAGAATACTATGATATTGATTTAGAATATGAAAAAATAGTTTATCGTTATCTGTGTGGTATTTTAAAGAGGAAAAAGCTGAAAAGATTAAAAATTGAGGACAGGTTCGAACGGTATTATGATTGGAAAGAATATGTAAAATTAAAACTTGGTAAGTTGGATAATATGGATGAACTTTATAGATTCTTAAATTTAAAAAAAAGGGGTACAAATAGTTATAAAGAAGTATATGGTTTGTTTTGTATTCCTATTTTTGTTTTTTTATTTAGTGAAATGATAATGGATTTTACAAAAATTTTTAACAATGTCAAAATACAAGATATAATAAAAGTAATGGAATCATTACATAGTTTAGGAGCAAAGATTATTGTAGCAGTTTTTTGTATAATTATTTTTGCTTTAATGATAATAATATTAAGTGGACTTCCATTTTTTATGGTATATGTAACAATTATTGATCACTGGAAAGCCAACGAAGAAGCCAACTTTATGGAAGATTATATGGAAATAATTAAAGAAATGATAGACGAGAAAGCGAACCTAAGTTAGTTTATATCAAAAGTTTTGGAGAAAAAAATTATGAAACATCATTTAGATCTGTTTGTAGAAAACGAAATTAAATTAATTCGTGATATACAAAATTACCTGGACGAATTATGCCAAGGTGAGTTTCAAAAATTTGGAGTTTACAAAATTGATAAGGATAATTATAATTTTAGCTTTAATATTCCTGATTATATAAAGCTTGAAGCAGTAAAAATACAGTCTATAGCATGTCTATTGAATGTAATCGAAATATATGAAAAAGCTGCTGCAATAAAATGGAGTTCTTTAGAAGAGCTAATGGAGATATACATACGCGAGCAATTAGTTGAGGAAATCAAAGTTATTATAAACGGACCACAAGAAGGAGATATCATAGAGGAGATCTAAATGAGTTTTAATTTTGGGGACTGTTTGGGGACTACAACTAAATTTGGGGACTATAAAACATATTAAATTGTAATCTGTGAATCTTAAGAAATACAGTAAAATCAATAGGTATTATACGTTATGACACAATATAAAACGAAATTATGCCCATTGGTAAGGTAAAGGTCTCGAGTTCAAGTCACGTCGGGAGCTTTCAAGAAAAGTAGGAAAAATCAAGGCTTAGAGTAAAAATTTTAAATGAGAAGACACTCAATATTGAGTGCCTTTTTTATTGCCCGAGTTTATTTGGCAGCTTCAAGGAGTTGTCTTCAAGCATAGTATTGTATTTGGGGATAATATTCGTAAAAGTCTGGTATGGTGTGGATAGACTCATTTGTTTGGCGTTTCACTGAATGGAGATACTATGAGCTGTCATTAACAGCCGTATGAAGGATGCTAATGCGCTAACAGAAGCGGTTTTTTAACATTTTGATACGTTGACACTTTAGTACTAAAGTTGTATAATATACTTAACAAGACAGCCAGAGGATAGCTCGCACCTATCCGTCTCGGCGAAAATTAGATTACTTTAAAATAGTCGTCCGACCTTTACCAGAGAGCAGGACGGCTATTTTTTGTGCTTGTCATTTCTGACAAGTGTTATTATAGCTACTATCATAATTACAAAAGTAAATAAATCACCATATGTAATATACATAAGCACCACCCCTTTCGCAAGACTCGAAACGGATGGCATGACCGTCCTACCGGCTGCCTGGGTAAATATATTATATGTCAATGTAGCTCTTGAGTATTTGTGGTACATGGAGCTGTTTTTTTTATTTGATTCTATTTCAAATTGATGTTTTTCATATAATTTATCAATGCGGAATTGTAAATAATCGTTAACTTCATTTTCAAGCTACTCAATATCTTCTTTTGGCACAATCTATTTTTTACTTTTAAATTTTTTATAATAAATAATATACCAAGTCCTAAAAAAATTAATTTTATTAAATTAAAAAAACATATTAAAAGCAATTAATTCAGACATTATTGATCTCCATTTATTTATTACTATATATTAAAAATAGTGAAAAGTAAATATCCCCAAAAGTGTACGCAATACCGCAAAATGGATAAAGTTAGGATGAAACTTAAGCTTTTGTTTGCATACATGACTGAAAAACTAGCGACATAGTTAAATAAACTGGCTAGATTTCTATTATTTAAAATATTAACTTATTAAAAAATTTGGGCCAAAAAGAAAAATGCATTGGAGAAAAATCAATTTCCGATGCATTTTGTCTACAGTCTGAAAATTCTGACCATAGGGAACTCTTTCTATGCGTTTTTTAAATATTATATAAAGTTCAAATCATTTTAAATAAAGTCAGAAATGGCTCAAAGAAAATTACGTAATTATCAATTTCGATATATTCTCCATATTTATTTTTATAACATGCCAGAGCTTCACATAAAAAATCTTCTGTTACATTCAGGTATTCTGCCATTTCATACAAGCTTGTACAACCATTTTCATAAGCTTTCACTATACCTATCAAACCAATTCTTTTATTATAAGCCAGTAAGCGGGCTTTATATTCCTGTTTACGGTTCATTACAATCGCTTGATTTGTTATATCGCCATCCGTTAGGTAATAATGTCCAAGTTCTTCAGCCAATATGCATGCTTTCTCTTTAAGTGACAGGATTGACTTGCTTAAAGCAATAACATTATCACTGTATAAGCCTTTAATACGCGGGCTTATGAAATGGTACCGATCAATAATTTCAACCCCGCAATCATATGCCTCTTGTTCTAATTCCTCATCGTAAGTCAAAATGTTCATTCCCCTTATTTACGTCTGTTTTTAACAAATTCGGCGAATTGCTTGATTTCTTTCAGCTCATCTTCCGTGAATTTATCTCCCTCAAAATGAGCTGCTATTGTAAGCGGCTTCTCAATCGCATCTTCCCAACTATAAATTTGATTAGGAGATATATTGAATATGAAGCAAATCTCTTCAATCGTATCCGCATCAGGTTTATTATCTCCGCGTTCCCAGTTAGAAATCACATTCTTGGATTTACCTAAACGGTTTGCAAGTTCTTCCTGTGTAAACTTGGCTTGGATTCGAAACCTTTTAATATTTTCTCCAATCGTATTCATAAGTACCCTCCAAATTCATTATGACATGATTGTACAGCAATTCTGTGTTTTTGTAAAGATAAAAGTACAGAAATTATGGACTTTTACATTGACAGTACAGAATAACTGTGTTATATTCAAAAAGTACAGAATTGCTGTATAAAATAAATAAAGTAATTAAAAGTATATGACTAATTAAAGTCTATATATGCGAAATAAGAGTAAAGAAAAAAGGTTGATACAAAGGCGGTATAAAGAAAAATAATTCAGTGCAATACAGCTTTATATGAACGGCCATGCCAGGAAAGGAGGATAAGGATTAATGTGTTGATGGGTTTAAGTATGAATGAATTCGGGTCTGCAGAAAATATGGATTACCTTTTTAACAAGTAAATGGTAAAAGTGACCGGAAAAAGGCAGCAGCAAGCAGTTTTAATAGTTGATTCAGGTATGGCAATAGAGGAGAAAAGCATGAGGGAAGCCCAATTAACAATAGAAAAAATAGCAATTCAGAGGATTTTGAGAAAGACAGTAAAGTTACAGGAAGGTATGGAAGTCTTAAATGAGGATTCAACAAATCTGGAACTTAAGAATGCATATCACAATCATGGTATTGTGCAAGGTTACATGAAATGCCTGAAGGATTTGGAGCTGATGATAGACCCTGACTATGGCAGCTTTTTCATAAAGCAGCTTCAAATTGGTGAGAAGATTAATAAGTTGCTGGAAAGAAGAGTCCGGGAAAAAGGCAGGGGATAAGCAGTGACGGACTGAAACAGCTGGGAAATTATAAGGAGGTGATTATTTGACAGAAAAAGAATTAAGCCAGTATAAGGCCATTAAGTGTGAAATAGCGGACTTAAACCGCCGCATTGAGGAGACAAAGTGGGCAGAGAATACAGACCCAGTACAGAGACAGGAAAAAGTATTAGAACTTTTAAGACAACGTGAAACCCAAAAGGATGATCTAATTGAAATGCAAAGAGAAATGGAAAATTACATCAATGAGATACCGGACAGTTTAACGCGGGTGATATTTAGAATGTATTTTTTTGACGGTTTAAATCAACTGGAGATAGGCCGTAAGACAGGATATGACCAGGGCACAGTTTCACGGAAGATCAAAAGTTATATCAAGTTGCATAGCATGCATACGATAACCTGCTAAAATGAGAACATGGAACTCTGTACAGAGAGTCTTCCGGCAGCCGCCGACTTAAACGGACGGTAGCTGTTCATAGGAAGAATCCATAATAATAAAACTAGCGCTAGTTTAATACCGAGGGTTTGGCACCTTGGTTACTTAAGGGGGAATCTATGGAGAAAGAAGAAATAAAACTATATCTAAGGATAGATGGTCCGGAGGATGACAGTTTGATCACAGCATTACAAATGTCAGCAGAAGAATACCTTTTAAATGAAGGTATCAGCAAGGACTATACCAAAGAGCTTTATAAACTTGCCATTAAGCTTTTAGTTGCCCACTGGTATGAATATAGGGCAGTAGTGTTAATAAGCGATAACTGTATGCATAAACTTCCATATAGTTTGGATGAAATAATAACACAGCTAAAAAATGTGTAAAGACCAAGGAATTGAGGCGATTAAATGAATCCAGGTGAGCTAAAAGAAAAAATATCTATCCTGTCACTTAACCAGGCAGACACAACTTTCTCATGGGAAATAACATCTGATTCCTGGGGAAAAGTTGAACAGTTAAGAGGCGGTAACAGATTTTCAAAAGCGGGATTGGACGTAAAGTCAATTAGGTTTACTTTACGAAAGAGAGATGATTTGACCCTACATAAAGCTTTTTCCTGGAGAGGGAAGCACTGCCTTTTATTAGACATCAGGGAAGAGGGCAACATGTATCAAAAGGTATATGCTGCACTGATAGAGCCTTTACCCTGCGGTGTGATACAAAGGGGAGAGCCAAGGTTAGATGAGCTTAACAGGCCCGTTTATGATAATGGGACACAGATAACTTTTCCGGGATACCTTACTGAAAAATCTCTTGAGTTTACACAGGCAAATCCAATGAGTTACAGGGAGTCAAAATATGTATTGATAACACCCAAAGCAATTGTATTAAAGTCCGGAGATTTAGTAACTGTAAATGGTATCACTTATAAAGTGATTATTCCTCATGCTTTGAATGAATACAAAAATGAGTATGAAATCATGGTGAAGGAGGATATCTAATGAAAAGTAAAGGTCAAAAATCGGAGGGATTGAAATGGTCAGACAAGCAGATATCGTAACCGCTATAAACACTCTCTTAGTAAAAGTATATCCGGGTTTTACTGTCTACACACAGTCCTGCCCGAAAGATTTCAAGAGACCGTCCTTCTTGATTGAAATTATAAAAAGCAGTCAGGTAGATTTATGTCGGACGAGTATAGAAAAGACGGTTTATTTTAAAATTACATGCTTTACGCAGGTAGACCAATATTATTGTTCAGACCCCGAAGAACTTGCCGGCATGCAGCAGCGCGTTTTAGAGCTTTTTGGCCAGGGCTACGTTACTGTCGGTGAAAGAGCATTAAAAGTAAAGGAATGCACAGGTACAATGGAGACGGATAGGTCTTACATTGAACTGCAATTAGAATTTGTTGATAACAGAACCGATGAAGAGGATCAGACGCCAATTGCAGCATCGGTTACCACAAAAATACAGGAGGTTTAATTATGAAATTACCAAATATTAATATTGTTTTCACGACCCAGGCATCCAGTGCCATTGCACGTTCTGAAAAAGGAATTGTGGCTTTAATACTAAGAGATGCCGCTGAAAACGGAGGACATGTGCTTACCGGCACTACACAGATTCCGGAAGGACTTGGAGTTGCAAATCAGGACTACATAAAAAGAGCTTTTATAGGTTATGTGAATCCTCCTAAAAAAGTAATTCTGTATGTTTTACCGGAAGGAACTGCAGATCTTTCAGAAGCCCTTACTTATCTGGGAACACAGACTTTTGATTACCTTGCAGGACCAGCTGATATTACTGCTGCTGAAAGTGCTGAAATTGTAACTTGGATTAAAGCACAGTATGATCTTGGATTTACACCTAAGGCAGTACTTCCAAATACTGCAGGGGATAATGAAATGATTATTAACTTTACGACAGGCAATATAGCAGTAGGGGCAGATACCTATACTGCAGCAGAGTATTGTTCCAGAATTGCGGGACTGTTAGCAGGTACACCTATGACAATATCCTGCACCTATGCCCAGCTTCCGGAAGTTACAGATGTTGAGAGATTAACAAAAGATGAGATGGATGATGCAATCGACAAAGGTAAATTCATTCTGCTCTATGATGGAGAAAAAGTAAAAGTCGGCCGCGGCGTAAACTCTCTTCAGACGAAAACACCTAGTAAAGGGGAAGCTTTCAAGAAAATTAAGATAGTTGAAATCGTGAACACGATCCACAA
>JAEXGM010000187.1 GCA_023450835.1 Bacillota bacterium
ATATGAATATCAGTAAATTCACTCAGAATTCTATTCAGGTAACACAAAATTGTGAAAAGCTTGCCATGGACTATGGTCATCAGGAAATTGACGAAGAGCATCTGCTCTACAGTCTTCTTACGATTGAAGACAGTCTTATCGGAAAGCTTTTAAAGAAGATGGAAATTGTTGAGGAAGTATTCACTGCCCAGGTGGAAGGACTCTTGAAGAAACGGCCCAAGGTATCAGGAGGGCAGCTTTATATCAGCAATGATTTAAATAAGGTTCTGATTTATGCAGAGGATGAAGCAAAGCGAATGGGAGATGCGTATGTCTCGGTAGAACACCTTTTCCTGAGCCTGTTGAAGCAGCCTAGTGCAGAATTAAAGGAGCTTTTTAAAACCTTTGGAATTACGAGGGAGAGTTTCTTAAAGGCTCTCCAGTCCGTAAGAGGAAATCAGAAGGTAACTTCCGATAACCCGGAGGCGACCTATGATACTTTGGAGAAGTACGGCTCCGACCTGGTAGAAAGAGCAAGGGAGCAGAAGCTGGACCCGGTTATTGGCAGGGATGCTGAGATTCGTAATCTTATCCGTATTCTTTCCCGTAAGACGAAGAACAATCCGGTGCTTATCGGCGAGCCCGGAGTCGGTAAGACCGCAGTGGTAGAGGGACTTGCCCAGAGAATTGTAAGAGGTGATGTTCCGGAGGCCTTAAAGAACAAGAAAGTATTTGCTCTTGATATGGGAGCCTTGGTAGCCGGGGCGAAATACCGCGGTGAATTTGAAGAGAGATTAAAAGCGGTATTGGAAGAGGTCCGGGGCAGTGACGGGGAAATCATCCTTTTTATTGATGAGCTTCATACAATTGTCGGTGCGGGCAAGACAGAAGGTGCCATGGATGCCGGGAATATGTTAAAACCCATGCTTGCCAGAGGGGAACTTCACTGTATCGGTGCCACTACTTTAAATGAATACCGTATGTATATTGAAAAGGATGCCGCCCTTGAGAGACGTTTCCAGCCTGTTATGGTAGAGGAACCCACGGTAGAAGATACCATCTCCATTTTAAGAGGTTTAAAGGACCGTTATGAAGTATTCCACGGAGTAAAGATTACGGACAGTGCCCTGGTTTCTGCGGCGGTCTTATCAAACCGCTATATCTCCGACCGTTTTCTGCCGGATAAGGCAATCGACCTGGTGGATGAGGCCTGCGCTTTGATTAAGACAGAGCTTGATTCCATGCCTACGGAATTAGATGATATCAGCAGACATGTAATGCAGCTTGAGATAGAGGAAGCAGCCCTTAAGAAAGAGACGGACAGATTAAGCCAGGAGAGACTTGAGAACCTTAGAAAAGAGCTGGCAGAGACAAGAGAGCTCTTTACAGCCGGGAAGGCCAGATGGGACAATGAAAAGTCCTCGGTAGAGAGAGTCCAGAAATTAAGAGAGGAATTAGAAAGCCTCAATAATGAAATAGAGATTGCGGAGAGAAATTATGACCTTAATAAGGCAGCGGAATTAAAATACGGCAGGCTGCCCCAGATAACAAAGCAGCTGGAAGCGGAAGAAGAGAAGGTAAAAAGTGAAGAGCATACCCTTGTTCATGAAAATGTCAGTGAAGAAGAAATTGCTAAGATCGTATCCCGCTGGACAGGAATTCCCGTTGCTAAATTGACGGAAAGCGAGAGAGCAAAGACCCTTCATCTGGACGCGGAGCTTCATAAGAGGGTAATGGGGCAGGATGAAGCTGTGAAGCTGGTATCCGATGCCATACTTCGTTCCAAAGCAGGCATAAAGGACCCTTCTAAACCCATTGGCTCCTTCTTATTCCTTGGGCCCACCGGTGTCGGTAAGACGGAGCTTGCCAAGGCTCTTGCCGCCGCACTGTTTGATAATGAGCAGAATATGGTGCGTATTGATATGAGCGAGTACATGGAGAAATATTCTGTATCAAGACTTATCGGAGCGCCTCCGGGATATGTAGGTTATGAAGAAGGCGGACAGCTGACGGAAGCGGTCAGAAGGAAACCCTATTCAGTGGTTCTCTTTGATGAGATTGAGAAAGCCCATCCCGATGTCTTTAATGTCCTCTTGCAGGTGCTGGATGACGGACGTATCACGGATTCCCAGGGCAGAACGGTGGATTTTAAGAACACCATACTCATTATGACCTCTAATATCGGCTCCGCGTATCTTTTAGATGGCATTGATGAAGCAGGGAATATCATGGATGGCTGTAAAGACTTGGTTATGAATGACTTGAGAAATCATTTCCGTCCGGAATTTTTAAACCGTCTGGATGAGATGATCCTCTTTAAGCCATTGACTCCGGAAGATATCAGAGGAATCATAGACCTGTTGATGGCAGAGCTTAATGAAAGACTTTCCGACAGGGAGATTACCATTGAGCTGACAGAGAAAGCCAAGGAATTCGTAGTAAAGGAGGCCTATGACCCGGTATACGGAGCAAGACCTTTGAAACGTTACCTTCAGAAGAATGTAGAAACTTTAAGCGCCAGACTGATTCTAAGTGATGAGGTGGATACACAGGATACTATAGTGATTGAAGTAAAAGACGGTGTTTTATCCGGCAGCATACGAAGAAGCAGATAAGGAAATGTTCTTCCTGTATGAGAACCTGCATATATTTAAGAGGTATCTGCCGGGAAGCATATTATGGAATTTTATGAAACTGTAAACGGATATGGTTTAAGATAAATTATATTTCTCACTTTCCATTAAGTGGAACCCCGGTGAGGTCAACTTGCAGACTGCGGACAGCAGTCTGCAAAGCAGGCTTGCGGTAGGCCTATGGAATAGTATATAATACCCGTAGATAATATGGCCAGGAATAAGAGTTCGTAAGCTGGAACCGGGGGGATTGAAAGTGACTAACTTAGAGAAATTACTATCCGTTATAAAAGGGAAGCATGTTTATATACAGACCCATAACTACCCGGACCAGGATGCTCTGGCCTCTGCTTTCGGACTGTCGGCCCTTTTAAAGGGAAAAGGTATGGACTCAACTATCTGTTACAGCGGGCAGATTGATAAGTTAAATACTCAGAAGATGGTGGAGCTGATTCCAATCCCTGTCTGCAAAGGAGAAGGGCTTCCTATGTCGGAAGGGGATGGAATCCTTCTGGTGGATTCTCAGGAAGGGAATATGAACGTAAAGAAATTTCCGGGGAAGATTATAGCCTGTATTGACCATCATCCCATACAGAATACAGAGAATTATCTTTTTTATGATATCCGCAGTGACATTGGTTCCTGTTCTGCCATTATAGGAAATTATTTCCTGGAAAATGAAATGGTGCCGGAAGAGGCAGTCGCTACGGCTCTTGCGTACGGAATTAAGATGGATACGGCTAATCTGACAAGAAATGTATCGGAAATGGATGTTGAAGTATTTCACTATCTTTTTGATAAGGTAGGGCAGGATAAGTTAAATGAATTAGAAAGCAGTTCTTTAAGAAAAGAAGATCTGAATGCATATAAAGAAGCCATTACCAATCTGAAAATCTACGGAAGGCTTGGTATTGTCAGGATAGGCAATGACTACTCCGAGGCAATCCTCGGCAGTATATCGGATTTCTTAATGACATTATCCGAACTGGATATAACGGTAGTATATGCTTACCGGGTGGGCGGACTTAAATTCTCCGTCCGCAGTCAGACATCACTGGTAGATGCCGGCAAAGCTATCAAGTCAGCTCTTCGCGGAATAGGAGACGGAGGAGGCCATGCGGTAATGGCAGCCGGCTTTATTCCGGAGCTTTATGGAGAGACTGCAATAGCTGATATGTCAGCCCTGGTGGAGCAAAGGCTCATCCTGTATGTACAAAAGAAACTAATTGACACATAGAAGACCCTGTGTTATACTACATGCGGTACATTTATCTGGATTAAGCATCTAGAGCAAAGGAATAGTTACGGAATATAGCTAATATGTGAAATAAAAGCTCTCTGTCCTAAAAGACCAAGAGCTTTTTTTATGGGTTTAAGCTCCTTTTATTTAATGAATCTCTTTTTGCAGATGCTTACAGCGGTAATAATTTTTTATGGGGACTAAGACTGGTAATTTTCGGAATACTACCAATATACAGTTTTTGGGAAAAGTAACAGGGCCGCAGCAGGATAAAGAATTCAAGACTAGAAAGGGTAATATATTTATGCAGACAGTTAAATTTGAAGAATTAGGAATTAGTGAGCAGATATTAAAGGCTATTGTAGAAATGGGCTTTGAAGAAGCCTCTCCTATCCAGGCCAATGCCATACCGGTTATGCTGGAGGGAAAGGATATTGTAGGTCAGGCACAGACAGGTACAGGTAAGACAGCAGCTTTTGGAATACCTCTGCTGGAAGCCATTGACCCCAAGAGTAAACATTTACAGGCAGTGGTTTTAAGCCCTACCAGAGAGTTGGCTATTCAGATAGCTGATGAAATCAGAAAGCTTGCAACCTTTATGCATGGAATTAAAGTTCTTCCCATCTATGGAGGACAAGACATTACAAAGCAGATTCGTTCCTTGAAGGCCGGTACGCAGATTGTTATCGGAACACCGGGCCGTGTAATGGACCATATGAGAAGAAAGACGGTTAAATTTGATGAAGTAAAGCTTGTAGTTCTGGATGAAGCGGACGAGATGCTGAACATGGGATTCCGTGAGGACATCGAGACGATATTAAAGGATACTCCGGAGGAAAGACAGACAGTTCTATTTTCCGCGACCATGCCCAAGCCTATTATGGACATCGCAAAGACCTACCAGAAGGATGCCCAGATTATCAAGGTGGTTAAGAAGGAACTTACTGTTCCGAAGATTGAACAGTATTATTATGAAGTAAAGCCTAAGAACAAGGATGAAGTGCTTTGCAGGCTGATTGATATGTATGATCCCAAGCTCTCTCTGGTATTTTGCAATACCAAGAAGCAGGTGGATGAACTGGTATCCGTGCTGCAGGGAAGAGGATACTTTGCAGAAGGACTTCACGGCGATTTGAAGCAGCAGCAGCGTGACCGTGTAATGCACAGCTTCCGTAACGGAAAGACAGAGATTCTGGTTGCAACAGATGTAGCCGCCAGAGGAATTGACGTAGACGATGTAGAGGCTGTATTTAACTACGATGTGCCCCAGGATGACGAGTACTATGTACACCGTATCGGAAGAACCGGAAGGGCAGGAAGAACCGGCAGAGCTTTTACCCTTATAGTAGGGAAAGAAGTTTATAAATTAAAGGATATCCAGAGATACTGCAAGACTAAGATTTTAGCTCAGCCCATACCGTCCATTAACGACGTTACAGCAGTAAAAGCAGAAAAAATCTTAGACCGTGTTCAAAAAATTATCGCAGATGAAGATTTAACTAAGATGATAGAAGTCATTGAAGAAAGAGTGAATGCAGAGGATTGTACGGCACTTGATATTGCAGCCGCTTTCTTAAAGATGTCAATGGGCGATGAGAGTGAACAGATTGAAGAGAAAGCATCCTTTGAAGACTATGGAGATACAGGAGCAGAAGCCGGAATGGTAAGGCTCTTTATCAACATCGGAAAGAAGCAGAATACAAGACCGGGAGATATTCTGGGTGCAATTGCCGGAGAGACCGGAATGCCCGGTAAATTAATCGGTTCCATTGATATGTATGATAAATACACCTTCGTTGAGGTTCCGAGAGAATACGCCGGAGATGTTATCCAGGTAATGAAAGATGCAAAGATCAAAGGAAAGAGCATTAATATAGAGCCTGCAAATAAAAAGTAATAAATGAATAGATTCTGAAAAGGAAGAGATTGTCCGCATAAATGTGGGTAATCTCTTCTTTTGTGTGTGTGGTATCTCTTAAGAGCTTATGGGTAATAATGAGAGGAGCTTATGTAAGTTCCCTTGTAGAGTTCTATTGTGGTCCATTATAGTTATTGGAGATAATGGGGAGAATAGTATAACGGAAATGTTTAAAGGGAGTTACAGAATAAGATTGGAATTGAAGGATGGACCAGATAGCATATATGCCAATTAAAATAATATAAATAGTAACAATGTAATAAACAAATGCACTATAAATGCATAACAAAACAACTATTAAATGTGCATAAAAAGCATTATAGAGACTTGTAATTGCTTTTTACTATGTTATAATTAGGCTATGAAATTCCTGACAACATGAGAAAGGATAGGAAATATAATGTTTATAAATGAAGTAAAAGAAAATCTCACAAAGCAGATAATTCCTTTTTGGAAAGGCCTGAAAGATGAAACCTACGGCGGTTTTTACGGCTTCTATGATTTTGACCTGAAATTGCACAAAGACGCAATAAAAGGAGTTATCTTAAACAGCAGAATACTATGGTTTTTCTCCAATGCTTATATGACAATTGATGATAAAGAGTGCTTGGAGCATGCACATCATGCGTATCAATTTCTGAAAGACCATTGTCTGGATAAGGAGTATGGCGGTGTTTACTGGTCTCTTACCTTTGAGGGAAAACCGGAGGATACGATTAAGCATACTTATAATCAGGCCTTTGCTATTTATGCACTGTCTTCCTATTATGATGCTACGGGAGACAGGGAAGCCTTGGAGATTGCCTATGGTATCTATGATTTGATTGAAACAAAGTGCAAGGATTCTATCGGATATTTAGAGGCCTTTGACAGAGCTTTTGAACCGGTGGATAATGAGAAACTGTCTGAGAACGGGCTTATGGCAAGCAAGACCATGAATACTCTTCTTCATGTGTTTGAAGCTTATACGGAGCTTTACCGTGTGGACCATAAGAAAGAAGTGGGAGACAGGTTAAAATGGATAATGGATCAGTTTGCGGAGGTTCTTTATAATAAGGAAAGAAGAATTCTTGAGGTATTCTTTGATGAGAATATGAAGACACTTTCCGACCTGAATTCCTACGGACACGACATTGAGGCTTCCTGGCTGATTGACAGGGGCTGTGAGGTATTGGGGGATGAAGAATACACCGGGAAAATGTTCGAAGTGACAGAGAATTTAAGACAGCATATATTAGAAGCCGGATATGACGGTATCTCATTAAACAATGAGTGTTTTAAGGGTGAAGTGGATACTACCAAGATATGGTGGGTGGAAGCGGAAGCACTTCTTGGCTTCTTAAACGGCTATCAGCTTAACAAAGAGAGAGAAGATTATCTGGCTGCAGCTAAGAGCCTCTGGAATTTTATTAAAGAGTACGTAATCGATAAAAGAGAAGGTTCTGAGTGGTTCTACGACCTTAACAAGGAGGGACAGCCCGTTAACAAACGTGAGATAGTAGGCCCCTGGAAATGCCCTTATCATAACGGAAGAATGTGCTTTGAAATTATAAAGCGCGGTATTGACTGGTAAGCCTGAAGCTAAAATCTAAAGCTTAAACTATTTGAAGCTAAAAATTTAAAGCTGAAAAGCCGCTTAGCTGAGTGAAAGGAAAGAGAAAGAAAGCTGAGCCGGCAGAGAGAGGCCGGAATCTTGCGCAGTGCTAATTGACAGCAGAATATTTAAATACAAATAAAACGATATATAAGAAAGGCAGGCACATCATGCATCCCAATTATAATGTACAATTAGAGAAGTATGAAAAACTTATCTCAAAAAAGAATGAAATCAGCCCCATCTATAACGGTATCTATGACAGATATAGTAACCCGGTTCTGACCAATGAACATATCCCCCTGTTTTGGAAATACGACTTAAATGAGAAGACCAACCCATATTTCATGGAGCGTCTTGGCGTCAATGCGGTATTCAACTCCGGTGCTATTGAGTTAAACGGTAAATATTATCTGGTAGCCAGAATTGAAGGAAATGACAGAAAGTCTTTCTTTGGCGTGGCAGAAAGTGACAGTCCGGTAGACGGGTTCCGTTTCTGGGATTACCCGGTGGTTCTTCCTGATACCTGCAAGGAAGAGACCAATGTATACGATATGAGACTTACCAAGCACGAAGATGGTTACATCTATGGCGTATTCTGCTCTGAAAGCAAAGATACCGCCAGTAATGATTTATCTGCGGCAAAGGCAGAAGCGGGAATTGTAAGAACCAAAGATTTGAAGAACTGGGAAAGACTTGATAACTTAAAGACATTGAACTCTCCCCAGCAGAGAAATGTAGTACTGCATCCGGAATTTATAAATGGGAAATATGCATTTTACACCAGACCTATGGATGACTTTATCAATACCGGTTCCGGCGGCGGTGTGGGCTTCGGGTTATGCGATGATATTGCCCATGCAGTAATCGGCGAAGAAATCATTACAAGCCAGAGAAAATACCACACTATTACAGAAGCCAAGAATGGTGCAGGTGCGGTGCCCATTAAGACTGAAAAAGGCTGGATACACATTGCCCATGGTGTTCGTAATACGGCCGCAGGACTTCGCTATGTAATCTATGTATTTGCAACGGATTTAAAAGACCCTTCCAAAGTGATAGCAGAGCCCTCCGGTTTCTTTATCGCTCCTCTTGGCGAAGAAAGAGTGGGAGATGTCTCCAATGTAGCATTTACCAATGGTGCTATTGTAAAAGATAACGGAGAAGTATATATTTACTACGCCTCCTCTGATACAAGGCTTCATGTGGCAGCTACTACCATTGATAAGCTGTTGGATTATACCTTTCATACACCGGTTGACCCTCTGCGTTCCGTAGATTGTGTAAAGCAAAGATGTGAACTGATAGCAAAGAACCTGGAATATTTAAAATAAAGAATAAGTTTTATTGTTATAGCAGAACTATCAAAAAAACCGCTCCAGAAGTAAGGGTCTTCGGAGCGGTTTTTTCGGATGAATTTATATAAATTTGGAAGGGAGGAGGCTTTAGCCATATATCTGCTAAGTAAACCTGCAATATTCCCAACGCGTTCAGCTATTATGCGAAATATCTCTCCAGTAATCCCTTGAACGCTTTGCCGTGTCTTGCTTCATCTCTTGCCATCTCATGAACGGTGTCATGAATAGCATCCAGATTAGCAGCCTTTGCACGTTTTGCAAGATCTGTTTTTCCAGCAGTAGCGCCATTCTCGGCAGCAACTCTCAGCTCAAGATTCTTCTTGGTGCTGGAAGTCAGTACCTCGCCTAAAAGCTCTGCAAACTTAGCAGCATGCTCTGCTTCTTCAAAAGCAGCTTTTTCATAATACATACCAATCTCAGGATATCCTTCTCTATGTGCCACTCTTGCCATCGCTAAGTACATG
>JAEXGM010000050.1 GCA_023450835.1 Bacillota bacterium
TTTCTTATTCTGCTCTTTCTCTTTTTCACTTGCGATATTGATGACCTTAACGCTATACTTTGCACGGTCTTCAATGGCATTTATAGCATTAGCCTGCTTCTCTGTAAGTCCATAAGTATCCTTTAATTCTTTTAATATCTGTTTCTTAATGGATTTCAGGTTTTTCTCAATTCCAAGTTCTTTTGCATGAGCAATATGTATATCATAACGGCCCAATCCCTTTAGAAGTGAATCCAACGCTTCCGGATACTTATATACTTCAATATAGTTATAATAAGAATTTAACTCTTTATTGACATACATTGTAGTCATTATCTTATCATAAGTCTTATAATCCTGCTTCTTTACATTGACTCCATAAATACTATAATAAGCTTCCGTATATCTTCCTCTGGAGTACTCGATACTTGCAGTTTTTACGTCAAGCCCGTAAGAATAGGTTTTAGTACCTACAATAACCACGCCGGCAATCAAGATAAAAAAGGTCAAGATAAATACAACACCAAGAGGATTAAGCTTTATGTTATCATCCGGGTCCGGAGGGGTCAGGTCTTTCTTTTCCTGCTTCTTCTGTTTCTTTATTGCTGCTTTATCAGCTGCCGCTTTCTTTTTCTCGTTTTTCTTAGCATCGGCTGCTTTTTTCTTCTCTGCCTTTGCCGCAGCCTTTTTAGCCTTCTCTTCCTTTTTCTTAGCTAAATTAGCTTTTTCCTCTTCTGTTAATAACTCTTCTGCAGGTTTTTTCTTTTCCTGGGTATTTTTACTTGACTTAGCTTTTGCAGTTTTACTTTTATTCTGGCCTTTTTCTGCCTTTGTGATTTTATCTTCTTTTTTAGTTTGCTTTTTAGCTTCTTCTTTATTGCCCTTTGTACTTTCTAACGCTTTTGTTTTAGAATTATTCTTTTCTTCCTTCTTATCCTTTTTGCTGAAGTTAGAGAATAGTTTTTGAAAAAATCCTATTTTCTTTTCTGGTGTGCTTTTAACGTCTCCTATCAGATCATCATCATCTTCAAGACTGTCCATCGCACTAAGCGCATCGGAAAAAATATCTCCTACATTATCCAGATTCTTTGATTTGGGAGCTGAAGCTTTTTGGTCCACTTCGAGTATCTGATCTGCAACGAAGCTATCGACTGCCTCTTCCTGGTGAAAGCTTTCTTCCTGATGTGTTTCTTCCTGGTGACTCTCCTCATTATCCAGGTTAAAATCATCAATCGAGAAAATGTCATTTGTCTCTTCCTGCGGCACATATTCTTCTCTCACCGTATTATTTGATACCTGAGAGCCACTTATATTACCTTTTTGCTTTTCGTCCTGTGCTGATATCATGTCTAATAAAGCCAAAAGATCTTCATCTGCATCCTCCATATCGGAAGATTCATCTAAACGACTATAGATATCATCTCGTCTCATACTATTGTCTTTTATGTCCCCATTATTATTAAATATATCTTTCTCATCCATCATTAGGTATATAGCCTTTCTCTTACTATCTTTTTTATTGCAATATCTGCAAAGCAATAATCAATACTTATACATAAGATATCGGCAATAACCGTACCTTTCTAAACCCCACTTATACATTTACCAGACTATCCATTACTTCAATTAAAGTACCAATCTCCGGTTTTGTTATCTGTGCATCTGCCCCTATTGATTTTCCTTTTATTCTCATCTCAGCATTAATAAGGGATGAGAAAATTATTACCGGTATTGCCTTTAACTCTTTATCCGCTTTAATCAGCTTCGTTAAATGATGCCCATCCATTTGAGGCATCTCAATATCTGTTATGACACATTTTATTTTCTCTAAAACAGAACCTTCGTTTATGTATTTTTCTATTACAGCCCAAGCCTCAGCACCGTTTTCAGTCATAATCAGATTAGTATAACCAGCCTTTTCAAGGAAATCTCTAATCAATTTGCTTAACATGGGAGAATCCTCAGCAATTAAAATAGGCATGTTATTATTTGCCCTGTTATGAAGATGGCTTAAATCAGACATTTTAAGGCCAGTTTCCGGATTTATATCTGTTATAATTCTTTCAAAATCTAATATTACAATTAATTTATTATTCCACTTTAAAATTCCGGTAGCCGATGCATTTATCGTTTTATCCGGTTTATTAATATCCTCCCAGGAAACACGGTGTATGCCGACAACACCGTCAACATGAAAGGCTATATTTGACTTATTAAAATTTGTTACAATATTCATATGTCCAAAACTGTCACTATTCTCGGTCATATGAAGTGCTTTTGATAAGTTTATTAATGTGATGATATCTTCTCTGGGCATAAAGATACCTTCTATATAAGGATGTGCATTCGGAATGGGTGTAGGTTTCTGGTAAGGCAATATTTCTCTCACCTTTGCCACATTTATTCCGTAAAAGTTCTCTCCAATCCTAAACTCTAAAATCTCCAGTTCATTCGTTCCGCTTTCTAGTAATACACCAGTTTCCATATTTAGCTCCCATCTGCGTACTCGTTAGCACCCTTTGGGTGTACTAATGCACGCGTACAAATTCAAGGGGATATCCTCCCTTTACATCTTCCCTTAAATAAATTCAATTACAATTTCATTAAAATACTTAAACCAAACTCAACCATTTTTCAATATTTATTTCTTTATTCTTTCCAATAATTCTCTGTCAAAATCTTGTTTTTACTATGTTTTACGCTCTTTAATTTCATCCTCATTGAAGAATTTTTAATTGTTTTGATAAAAATTCTCTTTCATAGCACTTTTATAATCGGACGAAATATATTTCTCATCAATTATTATAGTATATATTTCTACAAATTTCAAACTTATTATACAAATCAAAAAACAAATGTACAAAATAAAAAGACCCCAAATATCTTATCAGATACTTAGAGTCTTATATACCATTGATTTAACATACACATTTCCTTGATTTCATCTAATTCTAGGTCAAGCCCTCGACCTATTAGTATTAGTCAGCTGCATGTGTTACCACACTTCCACCTCTAACCTATCCACCTGGTAGTCTTCCAGGGGTCTTACTGCTTTCGCATGGGATATCTCATCTTGAGGGGGGCTTCACGCTTAGATGCCTTCAGCGTTTATCCCGTCCCGACTTGGCTACTCGGCCATGCACTTGGCAGTGCAACCGATACACCAGAGGTCAGTCCAACCCGGT
>JAEXGM010000069.1 GCA_023450835.1 Bacillota bacterium
CTGATTTCATTAACAGAATATGAAAGAAGGATTATTTCAACTATTGGTTTTAATCGTCTCCATGACGTATATCAGAATTCTACGGTATATCTTACGTTTCCAAGCAATCGAACCAAACGATTTGAGCATTCCATTGGAACAATGAAGCTTTGCTCTGATATGTTTTTTCAGTCGTTACTGAATACAACGGATTCAATATTGAGTGAATTCTTTGATATCTTTGTTAGGGAATATGCTGAGATTTTAGATAAATTAAGACAGCAGACGGATATTTGTGTCGAAAAACTGGGGGAGAGACTGCCGGAAGAGATGCCAAAGATTGAGCTGGATAAGTTAAGACATTCCCTTATCCCGAACAATATACCGGATCAATATAAAATCATGCATCTTATCCTCATTCAATCTATCCGGGCAGCAGCATTGCTGCATGACATCGGACACCCTCCATTTAGTCATATCGTGGAATTTGCATTAAAAGATGTCTACTTGGAATATAAAGAAAAAGCAGTAAGTGAAAAGGAGAATGCAAAAGAATTTGTTGATATTATGTCGAAGTACTTTGAGGGTGATAGGAAATTACACGAACAAATGGGTGACGAGATCAGCGAGGGTATCTTAAGCAAGATTATCGTACCAATTTCAGAGAATAATGGGAAATATGATGAGAACTTATTTGATCTGCTTGTATTAGAAGGTGTAAAGAGAATCTTTGCAGAGGATGGAGCATTTAAGTATCTTCACAGGCTTATTGATTCCAGTTTGGACGGAGACCGCCTGGATTATTCCACAAGAGACGTAATCAATTCGGGAAAGGATTCCGGAAAGATAGAGTATAGCAGAATTATTAATGATATGCAGTTGATTGTGGAGAATGGTGAGATTTTTTTCTGCGTTCCGTTAAAGGCAGTAAGTTCAGTCGAGGATTTTGTTAAGCGTAGGTATAATAGTTATAAAGATATTGTCTATCATCACAGAGTCATCCAATCTGATTATATTCTGGAAGGAATCGTAAAAGATCTGGTAAAGAAATATCTGAATGAAACAGTATTGGAAAAACCTCGTGATAACGAGGTACTGATACCGTTCGATATCTCAGGCCTTTGGTTTCCATTGGGCGATAAAAAGTCAGCAATCAAAGCAAATGCACTTTCTCAATGGAATGATTCCTGGTTGACCACCGTTCTGAGGCAGATTTATTATACGGAATATTATCATAATGAAGAGATTGAAGATGGCAGCAGTGACTATGTGTTAGCGCAGCGGCTGGCGGAATTGCTGCGTAACAGCAAGCGGTACCATTCCCTGATTAAGCGGAGTGAGAATTTTAAGATTATTGATGATGCTGTAAAACATGAAATAATAAAACGCAAGGACGAGATTGAAGCATTCCTTATGAAGGAGAAAGAGTTACCTTGCGGGGATAGATCCACGGAATTGATTCACCAAATGTTAGACAATACGATAAGGAATTCTTCTGGCTTTGTTTTATCTTTTATTTCGAGATACAGTAAGGAAATGAAGATTGAAGCCTTTGAACAGCTGGTAAGTGAAATCGTTAGGGAGGAAACAAACCATTTAGTTACTGACCTTAAGACTTATGATACAGTTACTTTATTTAAAAGGATTTCAATTGGATTAGAATCTCCGATTTATTTCTATAATCATAAGGGAACAATTTGTACTCTAAAAGACATCAGCGGAATTGCTGACATTTTACAGCTTGATTCTGATTATCTGCCGGTCTTCTATATTTATATTTTAGCAAAAGATGAGGACGGGATTCTAAAGGAAAAAAGAGAGGAACTATTAGGTGCCTTTGGTAAACGAATCGGTGCTGAGATAGTGAAAAGAGTTTTGAGGTAGAATATAGCATAGAAGAGCATACTGAAAAAATTCATCAAAATATGTTGGACAATACTCATATAATAAAGAATCAGACTTTCGCGAGGTAGCCCCTTAAAGTTAGACTTTATAGCGTAGTAGTTTTTAACTGCTACGCTATTTCTTTATGCGGCTCTGAAATGAGCCTGTATTCGACAGGGCTTATACAGTTTAGAGTCTGTTTGAATTTTATTGCTTAATGTAATATAATAGTAAGTGAAATATGAAACCAATAACCTTTTGGAAAATGTACAGTATATAAACAGTAAATATTAAATGGAGATAAATAGTGAGGTAGACTATGGCAGATATTAAATATGAAATAGTAAAAACAATCGGAATTCTTTCAGAAGGGTCTAAAGGTTGGACGAAAGAATTAAATCTTATAAGCTGGAATGATAGAGAGCCAAAGTATGATATCAGGGAATGGGCACCGGACCATGAGAAGATGGGAAAAGGTGTAACTCTATCCAATGAAGAAGTTTTAAAATTAAAAGAACTGTTAGAGCTGCAGCTATAAATCAATAGAAAGAGTCTTTGGACTCTTTTTTTGTTTGTTGAAAATTGTTAAATACACAGGTGAAGAAATTAAAGCTGCTGCAATTTTTTACTATCAGGGCTTTAGAGTTTGACGAAAAAATAACAATACTTTTTCAAAAAAGGTTGCTTTTTTAAGTTAGAATAGTATAATGATTAATCAATAAGAAAAAACTGGAAATAATAGAACTAGTAATTTTATTAGATAGGAGGCAGAAGTATGCCAATAAGCAGTAATTTAATGATAGACTTTATGAAAAAGTTCGATGAGAATCCTTATTCCATCGAATTAAATGGCAAAGAATATTTCATCGGAGAAGGAAATCCTAAATTTAAGGTGAAATTTAATAAGGAAATACCTCTTACGGACTTAACGACAAGTACCTCATTGGCCTTGGGTGAGGCTTACATGAAGGAAGATATTGAGATTGAAGGAGATTTGTATAATGCTCTCAACTGTTTTCTGGGACAGATGGGAAAATTCCATACAGACAAAAAGGCTCTAAAGAGTTTGATTTTTACTTCAAGCTCCAAACGGAATCAGAAAAAAGAGGTATCTTCCCACTATGATATTGGAAATGAGTTTTATAAACTGTGGCTGGATGAGTCACTTAGCTATTCGTGTGCCTATTTTGCAAAGGAACAGGATACGTTGTTTGAGGCCCAGAACAATAAGATTGAAAGAATTCTGCAAAAACTGTATTTAAAGCCTGGAATGGAGCTCCTTGATATCGGATGCGGCTGGGGGAGTTTGCTTATTCGTGCGGTTAAAGAATATGGGGTTACCGGTAAAGGAATAACTCTTAGTGAAGAACAGTATAAAAGTTTTAAGCAGAGAATAGAAGAAGAAGGGCTGACAGATAAACTAACGGTGGAAATATTGGATTATAGGGAGCTTCCGAAGCAGAATTGGTCTTTTGACCGGATTGTCAGTGTGGGAATGCTTGAACATGTGGGCAGAGACAATTACGGCAAGTTTTTAGAGTGTGTAAACGCCGTCTTAAAACCTCAGGGACTGTTCCTTCTGCATTACATCAGTGCACTGAAAGAATATCCGGGGGATGCCTGGATTAAGAAATACATTTTCCCCGGCGGAATGGTGCCAAGTCTTAGAGAGATTATCAATTTATGTTCCGATAATAAGTTCTATACCATAGATGTTGAAAGCTTACGGCGGCATTATAACAGGACACTGCTGTGCTGGGATAAGAATTTCAATGAACACCGTGAAGAAATTGAGAAAATGATGGGAAAAGAATTTACGAGAATGTGGGATTTATATCTGTGTGCCTGCGCGGCAACCTTTAATAATGGCATTATTGATTTACATCAGATTCTTATCAGTAAAGGAATAAATAATGAGCTGCCTATGACAAGGTGGTATTAAATCTATCATCACCTTGCTGCGTAAATATAGTAAGTAGTCCTATGTGAGTACTTAGAATGCTGGGTTTGTATGATGTATCAGGGATGATAATATGGGCTGTAGGAATTATTTTCTTATGGCCTTTTTTTATTTTGCAAAGATTCATAATTAATTAGGTAGCGATAGCGGAATTGATTTATTGATACAGAAAAAGTATAATAATACTAGAAAGAAATTACTGGATGGTCTACTGGATTTTACAAAGGGGAGAAAGCGGCATGAAAGACAGTATGACAATTAAGAAATGTGAGACGAAAGAGATATTATCTATATGGAGGTTAGAAATGAAACAGGAAGTAGTACTTGGTAATGTGATGGTTGATTGTGATAATGAGAGAGAATTGCAGAAATTCTATGGCGAATTATTAGGATGGGAGATGTGTGAATTATTCGGCCGTCCGGCTGTTCGAAGCTCCGGTGGAGTTGTTTTTTTATTTATAGAAGAACCGGACTACATAAGGCCTACCTGGCCGGAAGAAAGCGGAAAGCAGCAAAAGCAAATGCATTTTGATTTTCAGGTTGACGATGTATCCGAAATGGTAGAAAAGGCAAAAATGTTGGGGGCTGTAACGGCAACGGATCAATACGGAGAAGAGGATTTTGTGACGATGCTTGACCCATCAGGCCATCCTTTCTGTCTGTGCAAGAAATAAATAAACTAGTGTAAATATAAAAATCATTTTCTGTAAACTGATGGATATCAACGGAGCTAATCCTTGCCAATGGGTGGTTAGCTCCGTATTTTAATATCAAATTTTCTTCTATAATTTTTTCATTCTTAATCTGATTATTGCGAACTTTCCCTTCATTCAATACAAGGTCCGGGCCACTTATCTGATTGACCGTGTCATTGATGCCGGAATGCCGGGAGAGATGCCTTTAATCAATGCAAAGGCTGATTCATTTACTGGAATCAGACTTCTAATCTTACGGAATTTTTTATGACACCTGGAATTTCATTATCTTGCTAATGTTTCAACAAGATATAAACTGATAATAACTTTAATGTATATAATCAGGTATTACAGGAACATCCTAATATAAAATCTCTGTATGATGTTATGGAGCAGCCGCTGAAAGTGCAGTCAGATTTAAGGAATGAATATGATTAAAAGGAGAAAGAAAGATGTTAATATTTCTATTTGTACTTCTTGGTATTACGGTAGGAGGATTTGGAACATTAATCGGAGCGGGAGGCGGATTTTTATTAACACCAATTCTTCTTATGTGTTTTCCCTCTATGTCTGCCGAAGCCGTTACGGCAATCTCCATGACATCGGTCTTTTTTAACTCTGCTTCCGGCTCTTCAGCCTATGCTTATATGAAGCGGATTGATTATAAAACAGGAATAATCTTTGCTCTTGCAACCTTTCCCGGTTCCATTTTTGGTACTATGTTAACAGGGCAGGTCAGCCGCCAGTTATTCAACTGTATATTCGGAGCTTTTATGATTATATTTGCAATTGTAATTATTTTAAAAAGCCGTATGGGCGACAGCAATGCACCAATTGATAAGCAGGGACATTTTCGTGCAAAAAGACGTTTGACAGATCGGGAAGGCCATGAATTCTCTTTCTCTTTCTCTTTTAACATGCTGGCAGGAATCCTTATAAGTCTGTTTGTGGGACTGGTATCAGGTTTCTTAGGAATAGGCGGGGGAATTGTTCATGTGCCTGCCCTGGTGCTTTTAGGCTTTCCTGCCCATTTTGCAACGGCAACCTCTCATTTTGTGCTGGTTTTTTCTGCTGCTATAAGTGTTGTTGTGCATTTGAGTGAAGGAACATTAACAAATAATATAACAATGGCCCTTAGCATTGCTTTCGGCACGGTTATAGGAGCGCAGATAGGAGCGCTTATATCCAAGCATATAAAGGGGTCAGTTATTATGCTCTGTCTGGCAATTGCTTTAATTTTCGCTGGGGTGCGGATATTGTATATGGGACTTGTATGAATTATTGAAAGGCATAATTCATACACAAGTTATGCGCCTGCGAAATCCTCGGCGCAAAACTTGCGGCGCGTTGGAGTGGCACGGCAAGCAGTGTGAATTATTGGAGTGCATAATTTATACACAAGTTGTGCGCCTGTGAAATCATCAGTGAAAAACTTACGACGAGCTGGAGATGGTATGGCAGCAGTTGGGGGAATATTTTCGAAATAGCCGAAGTGCTACAAGATTGCTGTCTGAGAGTTTAAACTTTGGCTTGAGAAAATAACTTAATGAATGATAATTTTGAGCCAAAACTAATATATAGGAAATAAAATCCAAAAATTTATTTTTCTACAATGATGGTCCGGACTACACAAAAGTAATGGATAAGATTCCAGTCGATGCTGGCAGGAGGCCGTGGTATGCAGCAGACCGATAATAGAAGGCTGTCTGAGCAACAGCTCATCTATGTGAATAAAGGGCAGCATATTATGCTAAAGTTGTGGATAGAACAACGGAAAGTCGGCAGTGTAATTTAGAACAAGGCATCCGAACTCTTATATCCGGATGCCTTGCTATTAGTGTGCGCCCGGCGGCGCACGTTTCTAACCGGTGAAAGTCCGGAATCCGCCCGGTAGTGGGAAGGATATAGCCGAAGGCAAGGGTGTCCATCGTGAGGTGGAATCTGAAGGAAGCTGGATTTGGGGAACATACTAACCCAAGGGCAAATCTCTGGTCTGACGAACAGAAATCACATTAGGCTATGCATGAGGGTAAGACTACACTACAAGTTGAAGCCCAATAACTACACGGAATCATGTATGGTAAATGGGGCAGATGGATGGAGAGAAAGAAACGTGTGATACCCGGGGAGGTCTGCATGGAACGCTCTGAAAGAAGTAACCACCGCACAAGGAAACGAGGCGGTGCTGAGCATGCAGAAGTCAGCAGAGGTCATATTAGCCGAGAGGTGAAGGACCGAATCAATAGGAGTCTTTAGTACAACCGGGAAAGGAGGAAGGACAAATGGATGCAGAAAACGCAGAAAGCTGCTTGCAAAAGAATAGTGCGGAACACGAAGGATATGTGAGAGCGCATCGGTCCTTCAACCGGATATGGAAGGAAAGGGACAGTGCACAGCCGGAACTTTTGGAGAAGATACTGGATAAGGATAACCTAAACAGAGCTTTCAAGAGAGTAAAGGCAAACAAGGGAGCGCCAGGAATTGACGGGATTACCGTTGATGAAATAGGTGCATATCTTCGGGAGAATCAGAAAACCATTATCGAGAGAATCTATTCGGGGAAATACACACCCGACCCGGTAAGGAGAAAAGAAATCCCCAAGCCAGACGTTGGAATACGAAAGCTTGGTATTCCAACAGTCAAAGACCGTATTTTCCAACAGGCCATTAAGCAACAGCTGATGCCAGTCTATGAGCCATTGTTCTCGGACAATAGTTACGGCTATCGTCCAGAAAGAAGTGCAAAAGATGCCATTCTAAAGGTAAAAGAATATGCGGAGCAAGAATACACTCATGCGGTAGCATTGGATTTATCCAAGTATTTCGACACTCTAAATCACGAGATGCTTCTAAATATCCTGCGTAGGAATATAAAGGATGAACGAGTGATTCAGTGGATTAAGAGGTACCTTAAAAGTGGTGTCATGGAAAATGGTGTAGTTATGGAGACAGAGGAAGGTTCGCCACAGGGTGGAAATATCTCGCCATTATTAGCGAATATCTATCTGAATGAATTTGACCAGGAATTCGAACAAAGAGGAGTGGCATTGGTTCGCTATGCAGATGACATTGTATTGCTAGCGAAGAGCAACAGAGCCGCAAAGAGACTTCTGGAATCAAGTACGAAATATCTTGAGGGAAAACTTAAACTAAAAGTCAACCAAGAGAAAAGTCGTGTGGTCAGTGTATTTGCAATTCGAAATTTTAAATTCCTTGGCTTTACATTGGGAAAGAACGGAAAGGGCATTTATGTCCGTGTTCATGCAAAGGCATGGAAGAAGATGAAGTCAAAGCTGAAAGAACTTAGTTCCCGAAGGTCTGTACAGAGCATACGTCCTTCTTTAGAGAAGATAAAGGTGTATATGCGAGGATGGCTGAATTATTATGGAATTGCAGATATGAAGAATCGGATAGAGGACCTCAACAAGTGGCTATATCACAGAATCCGCATGTGCATATGGAAACAATGGAAGAAGCCAAAGACGAAGGTAAGAAATCTGTTAAAGATGGGAGTACCAAAGGACCTAGCATGGCAGGCAGGCAACAGTCGCAGAGGGTATTGGTTTACGACACATACGGTTGCAATAAACATGGCAATGACAAAAGAAAGACTAATAAACAGTGGCTTCTATGACTTAGCTACAGCTTATCAGTCTGTGCACATCAACTATTGAACGCGCCGTGTACCGAACGGTATGCACGGTGCGGTGAGAGGACGGGAGTTAATCACTCCCTCCTACTCGAT
>JAEXGM010000163.1 GCA_023450835.1 Bacillota bacterium
ACGCCGGATATGGTTTGAATTAAATTGGTAAAAGGCGCAAAATTAGTACATTCCAGGATGATTGCACCGGTATCGGGATGCTCTTTCATGTGTCTTGTTGTAAGTTCTGCAATACAATCCTCTAAAACTTCCAGCTCACCCTCTGCTTTGTCATCAATAAAAAGCCTGGTAAAAGGAGAAGATTCCTCCATACCGCTGATGCATACCGGGATATCCTTACTGGACCAGCCAAGCTGAAGAAAATAATCTTCGTGGATTAAATCCGCACGTTCTGTTAATATACCTATTTTCAAACTGCTGTTTAACATGGAGCGGACAAAGGGAGCCAGGAGCAGGGTATTGGTAAACACCGGAATGTGAACGGCATCAGCCAGTTGTCTCTGGAAACCGGTTAGAAAGCTGCAGCTGGTGGTGATGGCTAAACACCCTTCTTTTTCAAGCTCTTTAGCAGCCTGCAGGAAAGGCTCCAGGAGAATCTTCTCTGCATTGGAAGCGTCCAGCTTCCCGGCAGGTACATTTCTTACCGTGTAGTATTTTACAGGGACCTTATAGGTCCTGGCATTCCCCATATCTCCCACCAGTCTTGGGAACACAGTATCCATCATTAGAATTCCGATAAACTGTCCGTAGTTGGTATAACCGCCTTTTAATTTCATATACCTGCCCCTTTCAAATCAATTTTTAAATAAAATAGCATATCAGGGCTTTTCGTGTAAAGTTATTTTAGAAAATTATGAAAAGAGTAATCACTTTAAAACAAAACCTGTACAATTTGTCCACCTAAAAAGCAAAGTAATCATGGAATAAAAGGGAAATGGACATGTACAGCCTGGCATAGTAGTCATCGGGATTGATGCCACACAGGTCATTGATTTTCTCCAGACGTTTTTGCAGAGTGTGCCGGTGGATGTAGAGCCTGCTTGCCGCCCGGGAGATGTTGCAGTTATCCGCCAGATAAAAACGCAGGGTCTGTACATAATTCGTATGGTTTATCCGGTCATAGTTCAGAAGAATCTGAAGAGCCTGATTATCCGATACAAAGGAATGTTCATTCTGGTGAAGGACACCAAACATCTTAATAAAAGTCATATTATCATAAGCACATACACCTCTTTTGGCATGGATGTTCTCCAGCAAATCCGTGCAGTCGGCCACATGTTCAAAGGATAGGAACAAAGAGTCTGCGGATTTGATCCGGTCAATACCTACATAATAATTGACACCCTGCTGCTCGGACAAAAAGGTCAAAACTATGCTAAAATCATATATCATGGATAGGTAGCTTGATTCCTCTTCAAAAATCATCAGATAGTAGGCCGTTCCGTTTTTGGAAGTTCTATAGGCACTGGTCTTAACCTGGTCGGACAGATAGGAGCGGATTCGGTTCATACAGCTTTGGGCAGTCGCTTCGTTAACCGCATATTGGTTTATGGGGCGGATATAAAAAAGATAAGCCGCTCTTAGGGTATCTTCTTCAAATAGACTTACTGCATGTTTGTTTAAGGTATCCTGCATAAAATGAAATATAGAGCGGGAGGATTCATCCGTAAGCTCTGGTTCTGGATTTTCCTGGGTGATTCTTTGAATAAGGACCCGGAGAATTTCCGAAAAGGTAAAGACCTGAGGAATTTCCAGTACAGGGAAGCCGAGTTCATCGGATTCCTTTATAATGTAATCGGGTATTCTATCAATGTAATATCCGGTCTGAATAGCAATGCCGCTGACTCCGTTTTTTTTCAGAGTGCTTATCAGCCCGGAAAACATTTCCTGATTATCAAGCTGATAGCCGGTGGTAACCAGGAGTTCGCCCCGTTGTATGGAATTTGGAGAATCCAGTATTTCCATTACATTCACCCAAGTAATGACGGCTGTTTCACCCGAAAAGCCTGCCACTAATCTTACGCCTTTTAATAATTGGCTCTCAACTATATTCTTTACAGTCAGACTCATAGTAATTACCATATCCTTTCCGGTGCTGTTTGAGACAGGCCTTTTGGTGCCTGAACCATGGAATGCATTCATAATAAATATATCGGCATATATTTGAAATGGACAAAGTGTCCAATTATTAATAAAAAAAGAGTACATAGTGATTATTGTCAGAAAATATACCTGCTTTTATACTTTCAATATACTAAAATCAACGGAGGTGCCGCATGGGTCATAAAGTTTTAATCACAGAGCCTATTGATAAAAAGGGAATCAGCTTTTTAAAGGAGCAGGGATATGAAATCAAGATGGGCTCCGGTATCTCGGAAGAGATACTGATAGCAGAAGGAGCAGACTGTGATGGTATTCTGACGCGAAACGGCAATATTACGGAACCGGTTCTAAGAGCCTGCAAACAGCTAAAGGTTGTGTCTATGCATGGTGTGGGAGTTGACTGTATCGATGTGGAGGCAGCAACAAGACTTGGGATACAGGTTACCAATGCAGCACAGTCCAATCAGAGGTCCGTCGCGGAGTATGCCATCGGACTGATATTAATGTTAGCGAAAAGAGCGATCCACTACAACAACGGATTAAAAAACGGGAATATGGAGGTCAGAAAGCTTTATGGCAGCGATGTTGCCGGTAAAATCCTCGGAATCATCGGAATGGGCAATATAGGGACCCAGGTAGCTAAAATAGCCTCTTTTGGATTGAATATGAATGTGATTGGCTATAGCCGCAAAATCCATGGACAGAGGAAGGCGGATTATGCCCTCCTTACTGATAATATGGAGGAAGTAATATCCTCTGCTGATTTTTTATCGCTCCATCTGCCGGGAAGTGCTTCCACAAGGCATATAATCGGCCAAAGAGAACTCTCTCTTATGAAACAGGAGGCTTTTTTAATCAATACCGGAAGGGGTGAGATTATAGACGAGGAAGCACTTATAAAGGTATTGAAAGAACATAAGATTATGGGAGCGGCACTGGATGTGTTTGAAGGAAATCTGCCAAAGCCTGACAATCCTCTATTGCACATGGAACATGTTATCGTCACACCTCATACGGCCGCTTTTACGATGGAAGCCCTGGAACGAATGTCTTATCAGTCAGCTCTTGGGATATCGGAGGTCCTGGAAGGAAGGCCGGTGTCTTATCCGGTGAATAAGTTAAAGGACAGTTTTGAAGAGAACAAAGGCATATCGGCTGTTATGAACTATTACCGCTATGAGTTTGGCAGTAAGGAATGACTTCTTTACCAAGGAAAGTAAAATAAAAGAGGAAGGAAATGCAACATGCTTGAACTGCAAGGAACCTTGTTTTTGTTTATCGCAGCCGGAATCTATGGAAATAAAAAAGGAATTATAACAAATCAGAACCGGAAAAAATTCACGGATTTCATCATTGAAATTATACTTCCCTGCAATATCATAAATTCCTTTTTAATAAAATGGTCCTACGATGTCTTAAAAAATTGCGCCGTTGTTCTGATTATTGCAGTTCTGACCCAGATATTTTACATACTGTTTAGCAAGCTGCTTTTTAAAAAGGCAGCCCGGGAGAGAAGGGCAGTGCTTCAATATGGAATAATTTGTTCCAATGCGGGCTTTTTAGGAAATCCGATTGCAGAGTCCGTATTTGGCAGTCAGGGACTTCTTTTTGCTTCCGTTGCCCTGATACCTTTAAGATTCGCCATGTGGTCCTCGGGGCTTAAACTGTTTACGGACACCGACGGTAAATCCACGGCCAGGAAACTGCTTACCCATCCCTGTATTATAGCGGTGGCAGCCGGCTTTCTGCTGATGCTAAGCCAGGTAGAACTTCCGTCCTTTTTCTTAAAGGCATTGTCCGGTATCGGAGGCTGTAATACGGCTGTTTCTATGATAGTAATTGGTTCCATACTGGCTGAGATAAAAATAAAGGAAATTATGAACAAGGAGCTTTTTTATTTCTCCGCAGTCAGGCTTATAGCTATTCCTCTTGTGGTCCTTGCCGTATTAAAATTGCTTTCGGTAGATAACCTGGTAACAGGGGTAATCGTACTGCTCTCAGCTATGCCTGCCGGCAGCACAACTGTCATGCTTGCCGAAAAATATAACGGAGATGCCGGTTATGCTTCTTCCTGTGTATTCTTAAGTACGGTACTATCTCTGTTGACCATACCCCTTATCAGCTTTTTATTGTTGTAGCAAAAGTTAGTTCACAAAGTGGAAGCAGCTGTGTTAATACCAAAGAAATAGTATTAAAAAAAAGAAAAGGAGAAGATATATGCGAGTGCTTTTATTTCAGACAAATGCAGAGGAGTTGGAATATATTCACCGTTGCAACGGGCAATTTGGCTTTGAACTTACCTTTGCAGATTTTGATTTTAACAGTGCCGGCCGGGAGGTCTTTTACGGATTTGATGCTCTGTGGATTACTACAAGCTGTAAAGTGACGGAAGAAAAGATAGGGGAGCTTAAGCAGGCAGGAATTCGCTTTATAGCCTCCAGAGCAGCCGGTACGGATCATATGGATAGTGAGGGGATGAGGGCAGCCGGTATCAGAGGGGCAAATGTTCCGAAATATTCGCCTAACGCCATTGCAGAGCATACGGTCTGCCTGGTATTGATGCTGCTGCGCCATATGAAAAGAGAACTTTCCATGATACAGAACTTTGACTTCACCCTGGAAGGCTTAAAGGGCAGGGAACTGCGCAATATGACAGTAGGAGTTGTGGGTACGGGAAGGATTGGAGCAAAAACCATTCAGGCCTTAAAAGGGTTTGGATGCCGGATAATTGCCTATGACCTTTATGAAAATGAGGAGGTGAAGGACAAGGTGTCCTATACCGGCCTGCAGAATATTTTCACGGAGAGTGATATTATCATCCTTCATTGTCCCCTGACGAAAGAAAATGAGGGGCTTATCAACGGGGAAACCATATCATTAATGAAAGATAAGGTACTTCTTATCAATACAGCCAGAGGAGGCCTGATGGATTATGAGGCACTTCTCTGTGGACTTACCTCCGGTAAAATAGGGGGTGCGGCCTTTGATGTTTACGACAGGGAAACCCCTTATATTCGGAAAAAGGCAGAGAAGGACATCTATCCTGATGAAACCCTGAGGGAACTCCTTACTCTTGAAAATGTAATATATACAGCGCATATGAGCTTCTATACGGATACGGCTATTGAAAATATGATTTTGACGACATTTGAGAATCTGAAGGAATATGAAGAAACCGGCCACTGTTCCAATGATATTTACAAATAAGTTGAAAATACGCTGGATACATGGGCAAAAGGTGCCGCATGGAAGGTTAGGAGGGATATCTTTGAGAAGTGATTATGACATATACAGTGATTCTGCAAGGGTAAAGAAGGTGGAGCCTTCCCTTATCAGAACAGTACTTAACCGGGTGGAGGAGCTTCGGAAGGAGGGAAAAGAGATTATCGCCCTTAGTGCCGGAGAGCCGGATTTTAACACACCGGCAGATATTAAAAAAGCCGCTGTGGAAGCCCTTGAAGCAAATCATACCCACTACAGCTCCAACAGAGGATATGAAATCTTAAGGAAAAAGCTTGCTGAAAAAATTCTGGAGGAAACCGGTGTACCCTATGATTACCATACGGAAATACTGGTAACCAGCAGCGGTGCGGAGGCAATTAATAATACCCTGTTAGCCTTAATTGACGAAGGCGATGAGATTATCCTGTTTTCTCCGGCTTTTGTTAATTATGAGAATATGGTAAAGATAAGCGGCGGAGTGCCGGTCGTAATCGATTTAAAGAAGGAAAATGCTTTTCAGATTGACATAGAGGAGGTAAGGCGTCACATCAGTGAGAAGACCAAACTTCTGGTTATTAATAATCCCAATAATCCTACGGGGGCAGTTTACGGGGAAAAGATACTGGAAGCACTCGCAGTGCTGGCCGTAGAGAATAACTTTCTGATAGTATCAGATGAGATGTACAGCAGTCTTCTTTATGGGGATGTAAAATTTCATTCTATTTCTTCCTTTTCAGGAATGAAAGAACGTTCTATTGTTGTGAACGGCTTTTCCAAGACCTACGCCATGACCGGCTGGCGCCTTGGATACATAACGGCGGAAGAAAGAAAGCTGAATGCAATTTTAAAGATACATCAATATTCTACTACCTGTTCTCCGACCTTTATTCAGATAGGAGCAGCAAAAGGAATGGATACCGTCAGGACAAAAGAAGAAATTGCATTTATGAAGGAGAGTTTCTCCAGAAGAAGGGTGATGCTTATGGAAGGCTTGAACCAGGTACCTGGATTATCCTATATCCCGCCGGAGGGAGCTTTTTATCTGATGGCAGATGTCAGCAAAACCGGTCTTACAGGTATGGAATATGCCGGAAGGCTTTTGGAGGAAGAGCAGGTGGCGGTAATACCGGCAGTTGGCCTGGGAAAGAACTGCGGTGAATTTATACGGATTTCCTTTGCGGCATCAGAGGAAAATATTGGTAAGGCACTGGTGAAAATAAAGAAATTCACAGAAAAACTAACAGATATGGCATGTGATGAAAGATAGCCGGAAAATTGTCACAAAAACATGAAACATAGAGTTTATGTACAAAATGTCCATCATAAACGTCGAAAAATAGACAACCTGGTTATTGTAAAGACAAATCAGTTTATGTATACTCTTTAAAACAATAAATTTATAAAGGTTTTCCAAAGCAAAGAAGCAATTGAAGGGAATTGCGGTCTTTGCTTTTTTTATGCAGGTGAATTATGTTTTTTAATAATTCACATGCTATTGTCAGTAACTAAGAATGATGAAATAAAAATACCATAAGCGGGAAGAAAGGCAGGAAAGACATATGAGAATCATTATTACAGGAGGCGGCTGGGCCGGATGTTCCGCAGCGTATGCGGCAAAAATGCAGGGAGCGGAAGTTGTATTGCTGGAAAGGACGGATGCTTTGCTTGGAACCGGACTTGTAGGCGGTATCATGAGAAACAACGGCAGATTTACCGCCACAGAAGAAATGATAGCCATGGGCGGCGGAGAGATTTTCCGTATTATCGATAAGAATTGCCGTCATACAGATATTAATTTTCCGGGACATGAGCATGCCAGTCTTTATGATATTGCAAAAACTCCTACGGCAATAACAAATTATCTAAGGGAAATCGGCGTCTTGGTTAAGCTTCAGGAAAGAGTGGTAAAAGCGGTAACGGAGGAAAGGGTAATTAAAAGTGTGGAGACCTCAGGGGGTAGCGTCTATGAAGGGGATGCATTCATAGACACCACCGGTACGGCGGGGCCTATGCATAACTGCAGTAAATATGGCAATGGGTGTGCAATGTGTGTTCTAAGATGCCCAAGTTTTGGCGGAAGGGTAAGTCTTGCAGGGCTTTGCGGAGTCCATGAAATCATTGGGCAAAAGGCAAACGGAAGCAAAGGAGCCATGAGCGGTTCCTGCAAGTTGTACAAAGAATCACTTGCACCTGAAATTGTAGATACTTTAAACGAGAAAGGAGTTGCGGTAATTCCATTACCGGAAGAGTTTATTGAAAACCATTTAAGCGTAAAAGCTTGCCAGCAATATGCACTAAGAGAATTTGCAGAGAATATCATTTTGCTGGATACGGGCCACGCAAAGCTTATGACTCCTTATTATCCTCTTGAAAAGCTGCACAGAATACCAGGTTTTGAAAATGCCCGTTATGAAGACCCCTATTCGGGAGGAAAGGGCAATTCCATGAGATATTTCAGTATGTCTCCAAGGAGAAATGACCTGAAGGTAGACGGTATAAAGAATCTATTTTGTGCAGGGGAGAAAGCAGGACTTCTGGTCGGGCATACGGAAGCAATCGTTACCGGAGTTCTTGCGGGCTATAACAGCACCAGATATTTAAAGGAGATGTCTTTATTAACATTATCCAGAAAAACAGCAATCGGAGAAGCTATTGCTTATGTGGGGGAAGAGATGCAGACAGAGGAGGGACTCGGAAAGAAATATACATTTTCGGGTTCGGTATTCTTTGAGCACATGAAGGAACTTGGGTTGTATGAGACAGACATCAGTAAAATCAGAGAAAATGTTGAAAAAGAAGGGCTGCTTAACGTATTTGCACCTCGAAATCAGGAACGCTAAAATTCTTGTAAATCACACAACAGAAAGAGAGGGAATCCTATGACACTGACATCCTTGCACATTGCTTACATCATCATCACCGTTCTTATCCTGGTGGTCCTCCTGTTTAAGAAGGAGATTGTTATTCCCTGTATCGCCGGAACTTTAATCATAGGCTTTATCTATTCCGGAAGTATCGTCAAATCCGTCCAGATACTGAATAATGCTCTGATTAATTCCTTTATTGAACTGCTTAGCATTATTATCGTCATAGCTCTGGTCGTATCCATGTCAAAAGCCATGATAGAACTGGGAGCCGATGAAGTAATGATGCATCCGGTAAGGAAGATTATTAAAAATAACAAGACCGCCTTCTGGATTATCGGTTTTACCATGTTAATCGTATCCTGGCTAATCTGGCCATCGCCGGCAGTGGCTTTAATCGGAGCACTGTTACTTCCTGTAGCAGGTGAAGTCGGGCTTCCCGTAATCTGGGCGGCGGTAGCAATGAACATCTTTGGTCATGGTATCGGACTCTCTTCTGACTTTGTAATTCAAGGTGCTCCTTCCATCACAGCAAAAGCGGCAGGTATCAGTGTCAATGAAGCCATAGCAGCCAGCATACCTCTATGGATTACCATGTCGGTTGTAACCGCAGGCGTTGCTTTCTTTATGATGCTTCGTGATTTAAAGCTTAAAAAGGCTGACGGGGCGGAAGAAGTGAAAAAGTTTGTACAGAAGGAAATTAAGAAACCAGGGCTTGCAAGATTTGTCGCAGTTCTAATGCCTGCCTGTTTTATAGGAGATATCGTAATAATGATACTTTTTAAGATTAACGGCGGAGACGCTACGGCGCTGGTTGCAGGTACGGCAATTATCTTAAACTGTGTTATCACAATTCTGGATAAAGGAATCGGAGAGGCGCTGGAGTCTGTTACGGACCATATCAAGGAAGGTTTTAAGTTCTCCATGAAAATATTTGCGCCGGTTATCGTAATAGCGGCATTTTTCTTTATTGGCAGTGAAAGCTTTGCACAAAAGGTGTTAGGACCCGATGCAACAGGACTCTTAAATGATATCGGACTTTTCCTGTCAGCTCATATTCCTTTGTCCAAATTCTCCATTGTTCTTACGGAAACGGCAGTTGGCGTTATCACCGGGTTGGACGGCTCAGGCTTTTCAGGTCTTCCTCTGGCAGGTTCCATTGCGCAGACCTTTGCTGCAACCGGATCTATCAATGTGGCTCCTCTGGCGGAACTGGGGCAGCTTATAACCGTGTGGACAGGCGGCGGGACCATAATTCCCTGGGGAGTAATTCCGGTAGCTGCTATCTGCGGTGTGGATGCAAAAGACCTTGCAAGAAAGAATCTTATCCCCGTATTGTGCGGATTTGCAGCAACAATTGTCGTAGCACTCTTTTTGGTTTGATATACATAAAGCCTGAGAACTCTGAAAAATGAGGCTGTTGCGGAAGAACAGCCTCATTTTGCTATGGAATATTATTTGCCGGCATAATATCCACTTGTTTTCTGATTTATCAGTTTTCCTCCCCAATCAATTTTAAAATATTACCACCAAGTACTTTGCCTTTTTCTATATCTGATGGGCACACGTATTCTATAAGCTGCCTGCTTAAGCTCGGTTCTCCATAGGGGGCATCCGAACTGAACAGGCATTTATCCGGTAATTCTGTCACAGCTATTCGGGCGGCAAGGGGAGAAAATACTGCTGATAAATCTATATAAACATTTGATGCTGATTTTGAAAATTCAATGACATCCATCCAATAATAGCCACCCATATGGCCAAAAATGACAGGAACTTTCGGATATTTCTTTGCATATTCCATAAGAATCTTAATTCCATCCAGTGAAACAGGGTTGAAGGTATGAACCCATATTGGCAATTGCGGGAAATCTGTTAATGCTTGAAATATGATTTCTAACTTCAAAATCTGTTCATTCGAACCCGGGGTAAATTCGCCTACTCCTTTCAGACCATTGAAAACAATATATTTCTCAATCCATTCTTTTGTTTCTTTAAGCGATAATTCAAGGGGAACTGAGCCAAAGCCATAAAATTTATCCGGATATTGCTTTAGTACTGTCACTAAATCTTGAATGTTGTTCTTCATGTTTTGTAAATTATCCTCTTTTGCATTAGCTCCAGCTAAAATCTTATATAATGCTCCCATTTCATTTTTTAGTTCTGCTATAGTATGTGCCTTCTCCGGATGCGGGGTGGTACAAAAAAGAATTGTCTTGTCAACTCCAGCTTCTTTCATTTTTTTTAGCTGTAAATTTGTAGGTAACATTAAGTGTTCATGGCTATCAATAATCATAAATTATCCTTTCGCTGCTTGACATTTTTGCTATAATGAGAAGGTAGCATATTCCAGTTACCGTAACAAGTACGCACAATTATAATACTAAGTATCTTTTTTGATATGTGTTAAATGAAAGGATGGTATAGAGTGGCTAAATCTATTACGCAGAATAATGTTTGTCCCATGGAATTAGGTATCAATGTTTTAAGCGGAAAATGGAAACTACAAATTCTCTGGAACATCTATAACAGAAAAACTTTACGTTTTAACGAGTTACAGCGAATATTGGGCAGTATTACAACAAAAACGTTGACGGACCAGCTGCGGGAGCTTGAGGAGCAAAAAATCATAAGCAGGATTGTATATCCGGAAGTTCCACCAAAAGTCGAATATTCTTTTACTGATGTAGGACGAACTTTAGAACCAGTTCTCAAGTCATTATGTGATTGGGGAACAAAATATTTACAAACGCTAAATACATGGGAAGAGAAATAGTTATATTTTATAATTAATATTGACAAAATAAAAAGTATAATGTAATATGCGTTAAAACGCACATAAAGAAAGAGGGTGAACATCTGATGGAGTTCATTACGCAAAATGTTGCCAGAAATCTAAGAAGAATCCGAAAAAATAAAGAGATGAGTCTTGACGATGTAGCGAAGCAGACAGGTATCAGTAAAAGTATGCTTGGACAGATTGAGAGAGGAGTGTCTGTGCCTACGGTGGAAACTCTCGGTAAGATAGTAAGCGGTCTTAGAGTATCTTTTAATTCTCTGATAAGCTCAGAAAAAAATGATATCATCAAGGTAAATAAAAAAGAACTTACCCCGTCGTATATCAGCAAAGATGCCAGTTATAAGGCTTATGAGTACTTTCCCTATGAGGAGGACAGAACTTTTGAAGTATATATGATGGATCTGGAAGCTCATTCTGCCTATCAGTCAGAGGGACATGGAGATAATACCTATGAGTTCTTAACGGTATTTACAGGAGTTCTTACGTTAAAAGTGGAGGAGGAAACCTATGAGATAGAGGCAGAGAATTCTATCCGCTTTCCTACTAATTGCAGTCACACATATATAAATAATGGAGATTCTATTGTTAAGTTCAGCGTGACATTTACCTGGGATTAAAAATATTTTACAAAATGGATATTGACAATATAACGCACAAACGTTATAATTCATCTTAATTCAAAAAGAAATATCTGAAATATATACACACCAAACAATGGCGTTTAAGAGACTCTTCTCTTAAGCGCTCTTTTTTATTTAAAACGGGCTTTGGCAAGAAGTAAAACGGAGGATTTATCAGCGTAAAAGGGTATCCATGAAAGGAGAGGTTCAGTATGAAGGAAGTTACAATGTATATCAAACCGGAAAAGTTAGAGGTGGTAAAAGAAGTTCTGCAGAAGCATGGCTGCGGGGGCATGTCTGTTATGAGTATCATGGGCTGCGGAATTCAGATGGGAGATACGAAAACAGTAGATTTTAAAGGACTTCGCACCAATATCAATCTGATACCCAAGATTAAGGTAGAAGCCATTGTAAGGGATGAGATTGTAGAAGAGCTGCTGTTGGATATCAGGGATAAAGTTGCTACCGGCCAGGTAGGTGACGGTAAGGTAATTATTAAGAGTGTGGAAGACGTTATGAGAATTCGTACCGGAGAGCGCGGGAACGACGCAATATAAAATAAAGCTCGGTATAAGAATTATAGAAAGCTAATATAGAATGAAGCGAGGATGCTGACAATGATAAGTCGGCATTTTTTTGTTTGTGATAAGGCAGTCCGGAATTGCCGGAACAATCAATGTGTCAGGGGTTTTGAATCACAGATGGGAGCGGGAAAGATGGAATGGTGTTATAGGAGATATCAGAAGGATAGGAGTGAATGGGATGACTGGGGATAGAAAAGCAATTGTAGAAATCAGGAATGTAAATAAGATATATTCTGACAATCATGTAGTCCATGATCTGAATCTGGAAATTTATGAAGGAGAGTTTCTCACAATGTTAGGGCCTTCCGGCTGCGGAAAGACCACGATACTTAGGATGATCGGCGGTTTTGAGGAACCTTCGGGAGGAGAGATATTGGTTGAAGGAGAAAATGTGGAGGATAAGGAACCCTTTGAAAGAAATGTCAATACGGTGTTCCAAAGCTACGCTCTCTTTCCTCATCTTACTATTTTTAAGAACATTGCCTACGGCCTGAAAATGAAGAAAGTACCAAAGGAGGAGATTCAGAAAAGGGTGCAGGAGATGCTGGAGCTGGTGCAGTTAAACGGCTATGACAAACGGTACCCCAGCCAGCTCTCCGGCGGACAGAAGCAGAGAGTGGCAATTGCCAGGGCCCTTATTAATAACCCCAAGGTGCTGTTGCTGGATGAACCCTTAGGAGCGCTTGATCTAAAGCTTCGAAAAGAAATGCAGCTGGAACTCAAGAATCTTCAGAAGAAGTTAGGGATTACCTTTGTTTATGTGACACATGACCAGGAGGAAGCTCTCACCATGAGCGACCGTATCGCTGTTATGAACCAGGGATATTTAGACCAGCTTGACACCCCGGAAGGAATCTACGAGAAGCCTAAGACCAGGTTTGTAGCGGACTTTATCGGGGAATCCAATATCTTTGAGGCGACTGTAAAGAAGTCAGAAGGAGCACAGATAGAGCTTGGTCTGGAAGTAGGAGAAGTCCTTGCGCAGGCAGATAAAGAACTGTCCCTTTCGGGAATGGAGATGGTGCATATCTGCGTAAGGCCGGAAAAGATGCTCTTTTCCAGGGAAGAGAAGGAAGGCTTTAACCTCTGCGGCAGGGTGAAGGAGCAGATATATGTGGGAAATATTATTAAGAGCAATGTGATGCTTGCCAACGGGCAGGTGGTAAAGATAAGCCGTATGGATATAGACGATGTTCCGAGGGTTGGGGAGGTCGTTAACCTGTACTGGAATCTGGATGATGTGGTAATTATGAAATCCAGGGATTATCTAATCCATAATGTCATTGAAAATGTGAAGCTGGGAGGGGATTAGATGAAGAAAAGTAAAAGGCTCCGAAAACTGTCGCCTCTTCTTGTCACGGTTTCTCCTGTTACACTTTGGCTGATATTGTTGGTGGCAGCACCTCTTATCTATGTATTTTTCTTAAGTCTTTTAAGTACCGACGGCTATAACGTGGTGTATCGTTTTACCTTAAAGAATTACGGGGAACTCTTAAATCCGACTTACCTTGAAATCTACTCCAATTCCTTTGTCCTGGCCTTTTTTACGACCATAGCCTGTATCCTCTTTGGTTACCCCTTTGCCTATTCCATGGCAAGAGCGGCTAAAAGGAAAAAGGCGGTTATGATGCTGATGCTGATGATACCCTTTTGGACCAATTCCCTGATACGGTTAAATGGCTGGAAGACTCTTCTTGGCAAGACCGGAGCATTGAATTCCCTGCTGCTTTCTCTCGGGCTTATCGATCAGCCTCTTGAGATTCTCTATACCAGGGGAGCGGTCATCCTTGGTATGGTATATATCCTGTTTCCCTATATGGTGCTGCCTTTATTCGCTTCCATTGACAAACTGGATATGAGTTTATTAGAGGCATCCAATGACCTGGGGGCAAATAAGGTCAGAACCTTTTTGAATGTTACATTTCCTCTGACAACACCTGGAATTTTCTCGGGCACTATCTTGGTATTCATTCCTTCTCTCGGATATTTCTTTGTATCGGATATTATGGGGGGAGCAAAATCACAGTTAATCGGAAATCTCATTGAGAACCAGTTTAAGGCGGCTAATAACTGGCCTTTGGGAGCCGCTTTCTCCATGCTCCTGATTGCCATTATTATTATCATGGTAACCATTTATAAAAAGGCCGGCGGTGACATGAAGGATTTGGGGGTGCTTTAGATGAAAAGAAAAAAGAAAACTGCCGGAAAAGGCTTTGCAAATATTTATAACCTTCTGGTATACACCTTTTTGTATCTGCCCATTGGAGTGGTAATTTTATTTTCCTTTAATAGCTCCAAAAGAAACATTGTATTTGAGGACTTTACTTTCCGCTGGTACCGGGAACTCTTTACCAACCAGCCGCTGCTAGAAGCATATGGCAATACCCTGACAGTGGGGCTTTGCAGTACGATTATTGCAACTATTATCGGAACATTGGCTTCCTATGGCATGTCGAAGTTTAAATTCAGGGGAAAGAATGTTATCGATACCCTGCTTTATATCCCTGTTGTTATTCCTGAGATTGTACTTGGTATATCTCTGCTGGCTATTTTTAATCTGTCCAGGATACCCATGGGGCTGATCAGTCTTATTATAGCCCATGCAACCTTTTGCATTCCCTTTGTAGTATTTACGGTAAATGCCAGATTTGCCGGCTTTGACAAGTCGGTAGAGGAGGCGGCTATGGATTTGGGTGCCGGCAGAATAAAGACATTCTTTACCGTAACTCTTCCCATTATCCTGCCGGGAGTTATATCGGGGGCATTTCTATCTTTTACCCTGTCCATTGATGATATTATTATCAGCTTCTTTACCACCGGTCCCGGAAGCAATACCTTCCCCCTAAAGGTTATGGAGCTTACCAAGACAGGTATTACGCCGGACGTGTATGCACTTTCAACTATTGTACTGATTGTAACAATAACATTGGTTATGGTTTCGCAAAGAGATGTAAAAGATTCGAAATATAAGAAAAAGAATTCTAAAACTTTATAAGGAGGATGTTTAGTATGAAGAAATGGAATGTTGTGGTATTTACAGCACTGGCTCTTATAACGGTATTTGCACTGTCGGGCTGCAGCAGCGGAGGAGGAAAGAACGGGACCCTGAATTTATTTATCTGGACAGAGTATATCCCGGATTCCGTTATACAGGGTTTTGAAAAGGAGACGGGGATTAAGGTACAGATGCAGACCTATTCCAACAATGAGGAAATGCTTGCCAAGGTAAAGGGCAGCAGCGAGGGTACTTACGATATTGTGTGTCCCAGTGACTACATGGTGGAAAATATGATTTCTCAGGGGATGCTCCTGGAGCTGGATAAGTCGAAACTGACCAACTATGGAAATCTGGATTCTGCCTATCTGAATAAAAGCTTTGACCCGGACAGCAAGTACTCAGTGCCTTACCTTGGAGGAGCAGGAGTTATTGTTTATAACAAGAAGCTGATGACAGCGGGGGCGGATTTTACAACCTATGGAGAGCTTTTTAAGCCGGACTATGAGAATTCGTTGGTTGTGCTGGATGATTTCAGGGCAATTATCGGCATCACCTCCTTAAGTATGGGCTATGACATGAATGAGACCGATACGGCAAAATTGGCAGAGGTAAAAGATAAGCTGCTGACGCTAAAGCCCAATATTAAGAGTCTTGACAGCGACTCGCCCAAGACGTTAATGATAACGGAGGAAACCAAGGCCGGACTTTTCTGGAGCGGTGAAGCAGCCATTGCAATCAATGAAAATGAGAACCTGGCAGTGGCATATCCAAAGGAGGGCATGTATTTATTCCTGGATAACCTGTGTATCACCAAGGATGCCAAGAATGCGGAAAATGCCTATAAATTTGTTGACTATGTCTTAAAGGCGGAGACCAATAAGGAAATCGTAACGGAATTCCCTTATCTGAATCCTAACAAGGCCGGAGTTGCCTTGATGGGCGATGATTACAAGAATAATCCGGCAATCAGCATACCGGCGGAGGAAATTAATAAAGGAAAATACGTTCAGAATATCGGCAAGACAGTGGATACTTACAGTGAGATGTGGGCTGAGTTTACAAAATAATATCAGAACGGTTACTCAAAACTGAAAGGCAGTAGTTCGGTCGAAAAACCAAAGGCTGTTTTTTCAATTACTAATTAACGAATATCCAACTAAAGATTGTATATTCAGGAAAGTGGTATAGTGTGAAAATTAAAAGGACAATTTTCACACACATATCGGAAAGGCATGGTTATTATTATGAAAAACAAAGAGCAGGTAGTGGCGGAATTAGACAAAGTAATCAGATTTATTCACAGCGATGAGCTGACAGAGGAAGAAAAGAAGGAAATTACACAGGAAACGGTGGAATACTTTGATACCTATGTCAGCCCCGGATGGCTGAAATACAGGAAATCAGTTTCAACCAATGCTGCTGTTGTGGAGTGGAAGGATTATGGCGCATACTGCTCTGGATTATATGGAGAGGAATTTATAGACTGCCTGGGAGGGTTTGGTATCTATACCTGCGGGCACAGGAATCAGGAAATCATAGACACCATAAAGGCGCAGCTGAATCATCAGGCCCTTCACTCCCAGGAACTTTTGGACCCCTTAAGAGGGTATCTTGCCAAAGCAGTGGCGGATATTACCCCCGGGGACCTGGAGAAATGCTTCTTTACAAACGGGGGAGCGGAAGCGGTGGAAATGGCTCTAAAGCTTGCCAGAATTGCAACAGGAGGCAGATGGTTTATCTCTACGGTGGGAGCCTTTCACGGAAAATCTATGGGAGCTGTCTCCATGGCCGGTAAAGGTACTTACCGGGTTCCCTATACACCCATGGTCCAGCAGGTACAGCATGTGGAATACGGTGTGGCAGAGGACATCAGGAAGGCAATACGTAACTTAAAGGCAGTAGGGGAAAAAGTAGCGGGAGTTATTCTGGAGCCGATTCAGGGAGAAGCCGGAATTATTATTCCGCCTGCCGGATACTTAAAAGAAGTGAGAGAAATCTGTGATGAATACGGTGCGGCCCTGATTTTCGATGAAATCCAGACGGGTATGGGAAGAACCGGAACTATGTTCCGCTGTGAAGCAGAAGATGTGGTGCCGGATATCATGACTTATGGAAAAGCCTTTGGGGGCGGAATTATGCCCATAACAGGAATTATCTGCAGGCCCCATCTTTGGACGCAGGAGTTAATTGATAATCCCTGGTTACTTGGCTCGCCTACCTTTGGCGGCAATCCTCTGGCCTGCTCCGCTGCCATCGCCACTATTAAATATATGCTGGAAAATGATATCCCCGGTCAGTGCAGAGACAAGGGAGAATACCTCATTGCAGGTATCAGGAAGATACATGAGAAATATCCCGCTGTAATTCAGGATGTCAGAGGAATCGGCCTTATGATCGGCCTTGAATTTGTAACCAGTGATGTGGGCTATAGCGTTGCTAAGGGAATGTTTGCAAGAAGAGTACTGACAGCAGGAACCCTTGTGAATTCCAAATGTGTCCGTTTTGAGCCGGCTGCGGTTATTACCTATGAGGATATGGATAATATTCTGATACGCTTGGAAGAGGCAGTATCGGAGACGAAAGAGGAGTTTAGACTCTAATAAGAGTCCTTGAAAATACGGAATCTGATTTGCTGAATCTGGTTTGCCTTATCTGGGTCAGATAAATCCAGGTTTGCCATATTTGGTGTTGGATTTGTAAAGCTTTAATAGCAGCAGAGTAATCGTCATGAGTAGCGGAGAAAAGAGTCGTATTAGATAGAAGGAGGTATCTATGGAGCTAAGAAAGAACTACATTAACGGAGAATGGATGCTGTCTCTCTCCGGCAAGACCAGGAAGATTCTGAATCCTGCAAACGGTGAAGTAATTGCCGAGACAGCAGAAGGAGATGAAGAAGATGTTAAACTTGCCGTCGCAGCGGCAAAAGAAGCCTTTTATGGGACCGGTGAGTGGAGAAGAATGGACTCTCAGAAAAGAGCGGATATTATATTGAAAATAGCTGCCCTTATGGAAGAGAGAAGAGAGGAACTGGCAAAAACAGATACATTAGATAACGGCAAACCTTTAAGAGAAGCAGAAGGAGATGTGGATGATGCAATTCACTGCTTTCGCTACTATGCGGGGATGATAAAAGCTCCTTATGGCGGGGTATATGATGTAAATGATAACTTCGGTCAGATGCATTCCTATACCATACATGAGCCGGTAGGAGTGTGCGGACAGATTACACCCTGGAATTATCCCCTTCTGATGGCGGCCTGGAAGATAGCCCCCGCTCTTAGCGCCGGTAACTGCATTGTCTTTAAGCCAAGTACCAACACGCCCCTGTCTTCGGTCATATTATTTGAAATTATGGAAAAGGCAGGCGTGCCAAAGGGAACCGTGAACCTGGTAATGGGAGCCGGAGGAAGTGTCGGCCATGAGATTGCTGCAAGTTCCGATGTGGATATGGTTACCTTTACAGGAAGTACGGAGGTGGGGCAGGATATTGCAAGAGCAGCCATCTCGAATCTTAAAAAAGTAGGGCTGGAGCTTGGGGGGAAATCTCCTAATGTCATATTTGCCGATGCTGATTTTGAAGGAGCCATTGAGTGGGCTATGATAGGCATTTTCTTTAATCAGGGGGAGGTATGTTCTGCCGGGTCCAGAATCATTATCGAAGAAAGTATAAAAGATAAATTCGTAGCAAGACTGGCGGAGCGGGCCAATGCCATGACTCTCGGCAACGGTCTTGATAACCCGGATATGGGGCCCTTGGTATCGGAAAACCATATGAATACGGTATTACAATATATCGAGACAGGAATAAAAGAAGGAGCGACTCTGGTATGCGGCGGCTGTCATTATACAGAGGGAGAATGTGCCAAAGGGTATTTTGTAAGGCCGGCTGTCTTTGATAACTGTACCAGGGATATGACCATTATAAAAGAAGAAATATTCGGGCCGGTGGTAACGATTCAGACCTTTCAGACAGAAGCGGAAGCCATAGAGCTTGCCAATGACACTATCTATGGCCTTGCAGGGGCGGTGTTCACAAAAGACGGAGCCAGAGCTTTAAGAGTAGTAAAGGAAATCCGGGCAGGCATTACCTGGGTCAACTGCTATAATCCCACCTATAATGAAGCACCCTGGGGCGGCTATAAGATGAGCGGTTACGGCAGGGAACTTGGCATACAGGGGCTGGAGGAATATCAGGAGGTAAAGCAGGTTAACATTAATCTGAATCCTGGTATCGTGGGCTGGTATGA
>JAEXGM010000215.1 GCA_023450835.1 Bacillota bacterium
AAAATCATTTACTTTATTACAATTCGATATCAGCAGGTGTTGCTGATGAACTTTTAGGGAGGATTTTTTATGCGTGTTTTTGTAACAGGAGCAACAGGTTATATTGGTTCTGAGGTTGTTCGGGAACTCATCGATGCCGGACATGAAGTTATTGGCTTAACACGCTCAGACAAGGGGGCATTAAAATTAAAAGAAGCTGGAGCCGAAGTGCACTATGGTTCACTTGATGACCTGAATAGCCTTCGCAGTGGTGCTGCCGGTGCAGACGGCGTCATCCATCTGGCCTTTAAGCATGATTTTTCGGATTTTGCCGGTTCACTCGCCACAGATTTACAAGCAATTGAGGAGATGGGGAAAGTACTTGAGGGTACCGGAAAGCCATTTTTGACTACAGCACACGCAAATGGTACAGCATCAGATAATGCAACTTTGGCGCTTGCAAAGCGCGGTGTACGGGCATCAGTCGTGTCACTTTCAACGTCTGTGCATGGGGATGGCGATAAGGGCTTTGTTCCACGTTTAATCAATATTGCACGGGAAAAAGGTTTCTCTGCATACATCGGTGATGGCTCCAACCGCTGGCCGGCTGTACATCGTCTCGATGCGGCACGTCTTTTCCGTTTAGCGTTGGAAGCTGCCCCGGCAGGATCAAAGCTGGACGGAGTTGGAGATGAGGGTGTACCGTTTCGTGATATCGCCAATGTAATCGGCCGTCATTTGAACCTGCCCGTAGTCAGTATTACACGGGAGGAGGCAGAAGCTCACTTTGGTTTTCTTGGCCTAATTGCGGCTCTTGATATTCCGAGGTCGAGTGTACAGACTCAAGAGCTCTTGAACTGGAGACCAGTGCATCCTACTCTGATCTCTGATCTCGAACAGGGGAAATACTTTGAAAAATGATTTTGGAGCTTAAACAAGAAAATAAAGGAACGCCAGCTACAAAAGTGACTGGCGTTTCAATACTATAATAGAATTTTAGCATAATTGCCTTAAAGAAAGAGATAGAAGGAAGGCTACAGCTATAACAATTCAACAGATTCTTCAGGCAAATCAGAGATTTCCGAATATATAATATCCCGGTAATCAATCCATTCTTTTTCATTCTCTTGAATACTATGTATGGATGGTATTAGCAACTTACTGGTCTTGATGAAATTCTTCCTGATATCTTTCGTAATATTGTCTGTAAGCATACTATGAATAATTCTTCCATTCTTAATATAAAACAGCTTATAACAGCCATTATCCATAGGAAGTTTTAGAAGAATGCTCCGGGAAGATAGGCTTTTATAGCCGTTCAATCCATTTTTAATCATCTTAAAGCAGAATATCATATCCCTGTAAATAGCGGCCATTTCGAACCGATATGAATCAACGGCTTCCTCTAATTTTAACTGCAGGGTATTAACTAATAAGAGAAGGTTATCTTCTGATACAAGTAGTTCGGAAAGAATAGCCTTATTTTGATCAAACAGCGCTTTTTCCATAGTTACGGGAAATATATGATATTCAAACTCATACCGGTCGCCGTTTCTGGTAATCGGATAAATGTTTTTCAACTTGACCAGAAATTCGCTTATGGTGTATTTACTTCTGAAGGGACCGAAGCAGTAATCGGTTCTTTCATCCATTACAGATAAGGAATTATATTTATTGTAGTCCTCTACTTTTATAAAAAAGTAGTTCTTGTCATTTTTCATCTGGGCATTGAATCGGGGCTTATATTCCTTTATTAAGGAGCACTCCAGCAATCGGGCCTCCAGATGGGTATCGGTAACAACATATTCAATATCCTTGATCATTGGTACCATCCGGGTTACCTTTTCCCACTTAGGTGTTTTGACAAAATAGGATTGAACTCTTTTTTGCAGACATTTACTCTTTCCAATATAAATAATAACTCCTCGTGAATCCAGCATTTTATAAATTCCCGGGAGTTTGGGAATCTGCTTTAATTTATCATTTGTAATGTATTTATGATCCATTTCTTCACCTTGTTATTATTAAAATCAATAATTTTTGCTAATAAATATGTATTCAATCATAGCATAAAAGAAATAGGAAGTCTATGATTCCAGAGGTACCCCCGGTTAGATTCTTGGACAATGTCAGAAATGGCTTAAAAGACCAGCCACTCACCTTTTATACGGAGAGCGCTGGCCTTTTAATATATATATATATATTTTAATGAGTAAAGAACTTCATAAAGGTTCTCCAATATTTATTTAACTTATATTCTACTTATTATTTTGACTTCTAAACTGTCTATAGAATGTTCGAATGTCATTGGCCAGAAGTTCCGGCTCTTCCATGGCAGCAAAATGCCCGCCGCGGGGCATCGAAGTCCAATGAGTTATGTTTAGATTTTTCTCAGCCCATTCTTTAGGCGGTAACAATACATCAGCCGAGAAAAGTGCAATGCCTGTGGGTACCTCTATATATTCCATTGGAGGCAGAGTATGCGCGTTCTCATAGTAAATTTGTGCTGAGGAGCCTATCGTCTTCGTAACCCAATAAATCATAATATTCGTAAGTAGTTCATCCATGGTATAACTTTGATTAAGATTACCGTTACAATCGCTCCAGGCATGAAATTTTTCAATAATCCAGCTGGCCAGGCCTACCGGAGAGTCGGAAAGTCCGTAAGCAAGAGTCCGGGGCTTGGTTGACTGAATTGACATATAGGCACCCTCCCTGGAAATCCAGTCCTGGGCGCTTTTTTTGTATTGTAATTCTTCTTCTGTAAGTTTTGCGTCATCTGAGGTAAGAAGATTTCTTAAGATTCCAATGTCAGTCAGGTGTATTCCGACTAAAAGCTCGGGATGGTTTAGAGCCAGATATCTTGTAACACCGGACCCGACATCACCGCCTGCGGCAGCAAATTTTTTATAGCCGAGTTCCTCAGTCATTAGTCTAGCCCAGAGCTCTGAAACTTGAAAATTGTTGACAGCACGATTGTCAGGTAAGACAGAGAAACCAAATCCGGGCAGTGAGGGAACAATTACATCAAAGGAGTCATCTGGGTCACCTCCGAAACGGACCGGATCAGTAAGAAGCGGGATGATCTTTTGATAGCGCAGGAAGCTATCCGGCCAGCCGTGAGTAAGTATAATTGGTATAGGATTGGAACCTTTACCACGTTCATGCACGAAGTGCACATCTATCCCGTCTATATTGCAGTGAAACTGAGAAAAACGGTTCAATTCAGCTTCTTGTTTACGCCAATCAAAATGCTCCCTCCAATATGAAATGAGTGATTGTAAATAACCTATTTCTGTTCCTTTTTCCCAACCGGAATTATCTGTGTAATCCGGCCAGCGGGTATGATCAAGTCTGTATTTTAGATCGTTAAGGACTTCATCGGATACTTGAATTTGATAGGGTGTAACAGCCATAATGATTCTCCTCCTCTTGTTATTTAGCGGTTGCAGTAAAGCTTGGTAACAGTAATCTATTACAATACTGATGATATAAGTATATCGTTTAAAAGTTATGATACAATGTTATAAATGTAACTTTTAACTATACTATCTGTTAATGGAGGGATATTTATGCTGTAAGGATAAATCCATAGATTCTGATAATATAAGAATGTATTTAAATACATTCTTTGTACGATAGGTTATATATATACATAAGTTCCTGATTAGAATTTCGGAAATAAGTAATAAAAAGGAATGTAATTACATAATTGATACATGAAATTAGAATATGTAATTGCATAAACGAACCTATTTCATATAAATATCTTTACATTAAAAACAAATAAAAATATAATTTGTGAGTGAGGAAATATTAACTATTATTTTAATAGAAAATAAGGTGAAATTATGTTAAGAGAAGATTTGAAAGAGTATCCTTTTATGGATAAAACCATTTCGATTGATGAACGCGTTTTGGATTTAGTAAATAGAATGACTTTAGAAGAAAAAGTTCGTCAGCTTGATATTTATTCAGGAGCAGAATTACTGGGTGATATTAATGTGCTAAAAAAATTTGACGGTGAGAAATATAAGGAATTATATGGTGAGACGGGTATCGGCTGCCTGCAAATCAGATACTCTTGTGCTAAACTTAATAATCAAATACAAGAATACCATATTAAGAATACAAGGTTAGGTATTCCGATACTATTTAGTGAAGAAACACTGCACGGATTGGTTTGGCCGGAAGCTACGATATTCTCGCAGCAAATTGCTTTAGCCGGTACCTTTGAACCGGAGCTTGCTTTTAAGCAGGGCAGAGCAATAGCTGCAGAAACACGAAGCCTGGGAATTCATGAGGGCTGGTCACCTGTATTGGACCTGGCCAGAGATCCAAGGTGGGGGCGGGTGGAAGAAGGTTACGGTGAAGATACTTATTTGGGAGCCAGATTTGCATATGAGATGGTAAAAGGATTACAAGGTGACGATTTGACACAAAACAATGCCATTGTATCAGAACCAAAGCATTTTTCAGGATACGGTGCGCCAAGCGGAGGTTTGAATTGCGGACCGGCGGTGATGGGAAGACGCGACCATGCAAATTATTGTCTGCCAATATTTGAAGCAGCCTTTCATGCCGGAGCTTTAAATACGATGTGCTCTTACAACACCATCGACGGTGTGGCGGTTGCAGGGGATAAAGAATTACTTATTAATGTACTGCGGGATGAATTAGGTCTGAAAGGGTTTGTCCGTTCTGATATGACGGCTATTCGTATGCTGCATACCTGCCATTATGTAGCCAAAAGTGACAGAGAAGCTATAAAAATGGGGATAGAAGCCGGTGTGGATATGCAGTTATATGATTATCCCCATGAAGAATATCAAAATACTCTGATGGATTTGGTTAAAACCGGAGAAATTCCGGAAGAAACAATTAATATTTCCTGCAGCAGAGTTTTAAGAGTAAAATTTATGCTTGGTCTGTTCGAGAATCCACTTACAGATGAATCCTTAAGTGAAAGGGTTGTAAACTGCCAGGAACACAAGAATATAGCATTAGAGGTTGCAGAAAAATCAATTTGTCTTCTCAAAAATAAAAATAATCTGCTGCCGCTTAAAAAATCCATTAAAAATATTGCCGTTATCGGTCCAAGTGCAGCAGTTTGCAGATTCGGTGATTACAGTTCAGCAAGCAGTGTAACTCGTGGGGTCACATTATTAGATGGAATCAAAGCAATGGTTTCAGAAGATACGATTGTTACATATAATTCCGGTTGCAGTATATTAGATGCAGATATAAAACCTATTCCGCAGAATTGGCTTCGTGATGTAAATGGTAAAAGTGGTTTGACCGGTGAATATTTTAATGAGCTGGATTTCTCCGGTGAACCGGTATGTACAAGAGCGGATAGCATGATAAACTTTAATTTTATCTATTCAAAGCCGGCACCGGGTGTAAATGCAGATAGATTTGCAGTGCGTTGGAGCGGAACTTTAGTAGCTGACCATAGCTTTAAGGGCTGCATCGGACTTAGTACCATGGACAGTATGAAATTATGGATTGACGATGAACTAATGATAGATGGCTGGGAGGAGCTGAATGCTAACCAAATGGTAGACTTTGATTTTATTCAGGGCAGGGAATATAAGCTTAAAATCGAATATAAGAACGACCAAAGAGGTGCAAGGGTTATCTTGGGATATAATACCGGACACCTGAATATGGAGGAGGCAATTCGTATAGCCAAGGCTGCGGAGGTAGCCATTGTAGCCGTTGGTGACAGTGAAGAAACCTGCGGAGAAAATTTAGACAGAGCTGACCTGAATCTTCCGGGTAAACAGCTGGATTTGGTGAAAGCGATATATGCAACAGGCACTCCTGTTATACTGGTCTTACAAAATGGAAGACCTTTATCCATTACCTGGGAACACGATAATATACCGGCTATTATAGAAGCCTGGCATATTGGTGAACAGGGCGGTAAGGCAATTGCAAAGGTTATATTCGGTGAGGTTAATCCTGCAGGCAGACTGCCAATGTCTTTTCCGAAATCAGTAGGACAGATACCGGTGCACTATAACAGATGCCCCTTTAGTGCAACCAAATATGTCGAGATGGATTGGTTACCCCTGTATCCATTTGGATATGGCCTAAGTTACACTGATTTTAAATACTCCAATATCAGATTATCAAAGTCGGAAATCAGAGCAGATGAAACGATTGATGTCATGTTTGATGTAACGAATATCGGTGACTGGGATGGCGAAGAAGTAGCGCAGCTTTATATTCACGATGAATACAGCAGCGTTTTGCGTCCGTATAAGGAATTAGCAGGATTCAAACGAATTCACTTAAATAGAGGTGAGACGAAAACGGTTATAATAACTTTGAGAAATGAGCAATTACGGGTATTAGATAGAAACTTTAAATGGGTTGTTGAGGAAGGAAAATTTGAAGTCATGGTTGGCAATAATTCAGCGAATATCCTGTTAACGGAGGAATTCAATGTTATCCAATAATGACTCCAAGTCATCCGGATTTCTATGAGATATTTCTTCAATTAAGACATTAAGACGCTTTTTAATTCATGAAGCCCTTCAAGCGTTATACACCGAGAACTCCTTAAAGTCAGGAGTTCTCGTCTGTTTTAGGTTTATTTCGTATTTCCTGATCGGTTCGAAAAAGCGCAGTACAGTCATTGGCAGTAAATCAGCATTATTCATTGTATCGAATGTATTTACTTCTAGGCATATCATTATACTGCAATAAAAGTCTATTTAGTTCACTTTCTACAAAATCTCTTAATTCAATAGGTTTGATAACCTCTGCATACCGAATAATTGTCATAACGTCATTGACTGCAAATTGGAATCCGTACATATTAATCGTTGCCAGTATAAAGTTTCCATCCGTTTTCAGCTCCAGTACTTCCAGATTTGCAAGCATTTCACTATTACATTTTTCCAGCTTTATTACTACAGGATATTTTTCTTCTTGCAAACGTGAACTTTTGAACATACTCTCAGAATTACACCAATACTTCTCAATGTCGAAATCATAGGGTACCTGAAAGGATTCATTTAGAATCTTACTGTTTAGAATTCGATTACACTTAAAGGTCCTTATCATCTTATTCCTTTTACAGTACCCCACCAAATACCAATCCATTCTTTTTACAGCGATTCCATAAGGCTGCATCTTTCTTATTGATGTTTCTCCATTATATTTTGTATATGTGATTTCAAGCCCTTTTGACTGAAGGACAGCATATATAATAGTATCAAGATCCTTCATACCATGGCTTTTTCCCCACCAATAGGTATCATCAAAGTAAAATTTCTTCTTTACTTTATTTAATTCAGAGATTTGGACAGGCGATAAATTCTTCTGCAATTTCATTAATGTATTATTTAGGTTCATAGCCATATCACTATGTTTATCAGGTTGTATTCCAATACTGTTAATATAAAGATTGATAATATCATCTTCCTGAAGCTGGCCTATTCTTACAGAGTAACCCTCCATAAGGGATATTCCGCCCTTTGGACCGGAAGCTGTAACTATTGGAATACCTGCTTCGCATAGAGAATCAATATCCCTATACACTGTTCTGAGGGATATCTCAAGCTTATCAGCAATGTCTTGAGCTTTTATCAGCCCTTTCGACTCTATTAACAGCAGAATTGAAATTAATCTATGTACTCTCATGAAAGCATCTCCCTCAATTTTTTATCATGGTATCAAAATTACTGACAATATGATGTCAGCAATATGCTGCTATACTTATCTTACCATATAAATATAAAGGAGTGAAGTTTATGAGTATGAATATTATGAATAAAAAAGTTGCTTTGGTTGCAGGAGCTACGCGTGGTGCCGGTCGAGGTATCGCTATTGAATTAGGAGCGGCCGGTTTTATTGTCTATGTTACAGGCCGTACTACACGTATGGAGCGTTCTGAGTATAACCGCCCTGAAACGATTGAAGAAACTGCGGAGCTTGTAGAAAAAGCAGGGGGACATGGTATTGCCGTTCAAGTGGATCATCTTGTTCCGAATCAAGTTCAAAGACTGATTGAACAAATTGAGCGCGAGCAGGGACGATTGGATGTACTTGTTAATGATGTGTGGGGAGCAGAATACTTGGCTGAATGGAATGTGCCCGTATGGAAACATTCATTGGAAGATGGTCTTCGTGTATTGAGACTTGCTATTGATACACATATCATTACCAGCCACTATGCACTCCCTTTGTTAATAAAAAATAGCGGGGGACTGGTGGTTGAGATGACCGATGGTACAGCGGAATATAATGCAGTTAATTACCGTTTGTCCTTATTTTATGACTTGGCAAAAGCATCCGTTCTTCGAATAGCCTGGTCTCAGTCAAAAGAACTTGAGGCCTACGGATGTACTGCCGTAGCTTTGACTCCGGGTTGGCTTCGCTCAGAGATGATGCTTGATAAATTTGGTGTAAAGGAAGAGAACTGGAAGGATGCCACCATAAAAGAACCTGATTTCATCATTTCAGAAACACCTCGTTATGTTGGACGTGCCGTTGCCTCTCTTGCATTAGACAAGGATTTAGCAAAATGGAATGGTCAGTCCCTTTCCAGCGGGCAGCTTGCGAGGGTCTATAATTTTTATGATCTTGATGGTTCACAGCCTGATTGCTGGAAGTATGGAGCAGAGGATTAAGAATACCGGTAAGTCTTAATGCTGCTTACTTGCAAAGAACCCCCTTTCATATCTTATTTTCAGGGAAATTAAGATGTTGTACAATTATTGTAATAATTTTATTGATATGCTTGTATACATATAATGTGATTACTCAAAGAGTAAGAAATAAACTTACGAGGACAGTTAAGTTACAAAAGACTTTTAGTATGAAATCAATAAATTAAGAGGGGGGATTTTGTTATGAGAAGAAAGTTATTAAGTATTATTGTCGTTTGTTTGCTGTTAGTATCGATGCTTGGGCCTACAGCCTCGGCGGCAGATGAAAGTGTTTCTGCAATTTTTGGCGGCGGACCTTTTTACCAAGGTGGTCAAAGTGTAATGAATGATCTGAAAGCATCCGGTTTTAATACTGTAATTATTTGGTCTGTTCACGTGAATGCAAATGGAGACCTGGTTTTAAATGACTCTTTAGTTTGCTCAAATGGCTCCTATGTTGGAAATTCAGCCTGGGTAACTCAATGGGCCTCATTAAAGACAGCTCCGACCTCCGTAAAACGTATTGAAGTTAGTGTGGGAGCATGGGGATGTGCAGATTTTGAGAATATCAAAAGCTTAATTGCTTCTCAGGGCACAGGTTCAAATTCAATTTTATACAAAAATTTTGCTGCTCTAAAGCAAGCCACAGGCGCTGATGCGGTAGATTTTGACGATGAGTCCTGCTATGATGCAGCGTCGGCTGTGAGCTTCGGGCAAATGTGCGTGGGCCTTGGCTATAAAATAACTCTTTGCCCATATACAAACAGCAGCTTTTGGATAAATGTAAAAAATCAATTGGGTTCAAATGTAGATAGAGTATATCTGCAATGTTATGCAGGTGGAGCAGGAAATAGTCCTTCAACCTGGATGGGTTATATGGGAATGAAGGTAATACCGGGGCTGTGGTGTATCAATAGTTCCTCAGGCGGAGATTCTGCAAGTTCAGTTAATACCAAGCTGACCAATTGGAAGAATTCCTCAGCCGGTGGATTTATGTGGCTATATGACGACATGATGAAGCTTGCAAGTCCAAACAAAACTGCCGACTATGCAAATGCAATCAACTCTGCTTTTAGCGGCGGTCAAACCGGTACAAATATAGCATTAAATAAAACTGCTACGGCAAATTCTTATGTAACAGGGGAAACTCCGGCAAAAGCAGTTGATGGTTCTGTTACAAATAACAGTAAATGGTGTTCAACAACAACTGGAGACAAATGGCTGACAGTTGATTTAGGTACGACCTATAACATAAACAGATGGGTTGTAAAGCATGCCGGTGCCGGCGGAGAAACCACCTCCTGGAATACCAAAAATTTCAAACTTCAATCAAGTAGTAATGGCTCAACCTGGACTGACGTTGATACCGTAACAAACAATACCTCAAATATAACAGATAGAAGCGTTTCCAGCTTTAGTGCCAGATACGTAAGACTTTATATAACCACGCCAACCCAAACAACCGATAGTGCTGCAAGGATTTATGAATTAGAACTGTATGGTCAATAATCC
>JAEXGM010000280.1 GCA_023450835.1 Bacillota bacterium
AAAGCCCAACACAGACAGTTTATTACCCGATTTCGGGTCAACACGGTATTGCATATTATTCTTCCTCGCATTCACAAATTTTACGGAGTTCCTCAATATGGTTCACAAGAGTTACAAGTTCACCCCAGGCCCCGCCGAGTTCCAGATAATAAAAGTTCATCGTGGCTTGCCGGCGCAGCCCGATCACTTCAGTATCAAGCAGAATTTTAAGGTGATGCGACACGGCAGGGCGGGATAGGTGCGTCCTTTCGGTTATCTCCCCCACGCGCATACCCTCTTCGCAGTCAGCGCTGGCGAGTACAGTGATTATCATCTGCCGCGTTTCATCGCCAAGTGCACTCAATAGCTTGCGACAAGCGGCAAATTGGTTTAGCATTGCTTTGTCATCCATAATATTACCTCGTCAATAAGTTTAAACGTTCCTTTGTTTAGACCATTGTATCTCTAATAAGTCTGTTTATCAAGATTCAATATGATTGAGAAAGAAAATCGAGACGAAAGAAAACAAGTACCACGACAGCTTTACGATATAATTCTGTTCATTGTAATGCTTTGTTTTCAGATGTAGAAAGCTTAATTATTGAACAATGAACAGAACTAAAAAAAGGATAATAACGAAAAACCTCCTCTCGAAAAATGGTAATTACGACAGGAGGTTCTATTTTGCTTTAGGATAACGCAACTATTTATTCGATTAGGAGTATTGATTTCGAAGAATCCTTAAATATCCATATTTCACTTAGATGTCTTATATCCTCAAGGATCTCAATACTTATGGCTATTGCTAATGTGTTTAACCCTCATTATTTCTAACATTTGGCATACATTCAAGTAAGCAAACAACTTCTCTATGCCTTAAACAATTAAAAAAGATGAATTACAAATTATTTTACAAAGTAATTATCTATGATTTTCTTTATATCAGGGTGCTCTTTATCATCTTGTATAAGAAAGTCTATAAAGAATTCCTCAACATCATCATCTTCTATATTTGCAAGCAGTTTATAAATACCGTACCAAACTCTAACATAGGAATAGTCTTTACAAAAATAAAACATTACTTCTTTCAACCTGGGATTTGCTGAATAGTATAAAGCCGCTGCAATATTCAGGCAATCCTCGTCTGATAGAGACTCTTGTTTGTTTAATACACGTTCCAGCCTTTTATCCGATATGTCTCCCGCCCACTCTATTCTTGCAACAGCCAAGGCATCCGGAAAGGTTTTTTCTGCTTCCAGTATTTCCGGGGGCCATTCATAATTCTTATCAAAATCCTCATTTCTCAATGATAGATACTCTTCTGTTTCAGCCTTATTCAGCTGATTCATTTTCCATGATTTCATAATATCCGTTATAGGTGTAAGTAATTCGTCTTCCTGTATGATTACGCCATTTATCGATATTCCGCTTTTTATATTATGTTCCTTATTCGCTTCCCATACTGAACTAGCAGGAATTATAACGAGCGACTTAACCTTTTTCTTATTAAGTGTAGCGGACACAGCCTTATGATGTCCATCAAGCAAAGCACATAAGTAACCGTCAAAATGGTACGCAATAGCTCTATAACCATCATTGTTTCTATAATATTCGGCCTGTTCGGGATTATAGGTACTTGGTGGTTGTGTGGGCAAGATATAATTTGGAGTACTCTCACTCCAAATACCATCCCCGCCATATATCGGGCAAGAAGCCATATTATAAGCCGGCTTATTATTCAGCTTCCAAAAGAACTCACCATTTCCATCTGTAGGGTACAATTCTGTATCTACCAGAGCATAATATCCAGTTGGCAAAAGTCCCAAAAGAGGTTTTAGGTTTTCGATGGACTCTTCGAGAGAAACAAATTTGCTATTCAGTACATCCCTCATTTCAGATATTACTTTCTGATCGCTCATATTTAATCCATATCCTGCTGCAACAAGCTTTTCACAAGTTGGACAGAAATAGGGTCCATCTCCATGGAATTTGATTAAGGGAGTATTTCCGTAAGCCAATGTAGCAAATGCTGCATTTTCTAATGAACCATATTTTACAGACAATAAGCCTTTACCGTTTTTTACATAGAAAATAACTCCATTGCCTCCCCAACTTGGCTGATGGGTATTTATCATTTTTATTGTAGTTACGTCTATATTGGATTTATTTAAAAGTTTACGAAACATTGTTCCTCCGATATCATTCCGGCAATCTGTCAAGTAATATTTTTTGACGCTCGAGTTTGAATTAATCTTCTACTTTTTGACTATCTGGTAAATCCTCATATATACAATAGTATATTCTAAATACCATCATATCTCTCAGCTCTATAAAACCTGCCGCTTTAATCATTTCTAATATTTTTAAATTAGTATCCAAGCCGGTTATCCTGATACCGCATATAATTTCCCATTCTTTTTTATGTTCCAATGCCCATGTAGTAAGTTTTTCGTTATATTGGTCCCCTTGCAAATTTTTACCTCCTTTTTTTCATATGTAATTGTAGCATTACAATTATAGCTCAAAATTTTGTTAATATCAACTATATAATGTAATCCTATAATTACAAACTTAAGGAGAGAAAGATATGTCGCAATGGTTATATCAAGACCTTACTATCGGCAGCGCATTGAAAAAACTTCGTACTCGTGCCGGGTTATCGCAAGAACAAGTTGCTTCTCAGTTACAGATAATGGGCTGTAATATTTCGAGGGCAATGTATGCTCAGATGGAGACCGGTTCCTATGGTATACGCATTAGTGTTTTAGTTGCTTTGAAGCAGATATTCAAAGCTGAGTATGAAGAATTCTTTGTGGACTTGCCATAGCAATAGGTAAGTCCTACTCAAACTCTAAAAGATGATGTCTTCAAGTACAGATTTAGGTCTCTATCACTGACTTTTTTGACAAAATCATATGAACTTGTAATCAATTGATTTTTTTCAAAAAAGATTCCTTTTTCACTCACTCTTTCTGCAAACAAATCCTTTAGTTCCGTAACTCGTTTATTCTTCACGTTTACTGACACCACTTGATCATATATATGTAACATACATACAAACTCTAAAATCACTCTGCACGAAAGCTTTTTCTTCCTCTGGCTCTTCGTTATATCAGACATACCAGTAATGCTTGCAGAAATTTCTGGTGGTGTTTTTGAGGCTCCCGGATTCAGATCCGCAATGATACAGTTGTTATGTGCACATCCATTTCTAAGACTTTTAACAAGGTTAATAAGGCTGGTACTTATTGGCACTTGTCCTTTGGTTGCATAATAATATTCATAAAAGCATATAAAGTCTCCAAATGTCAGTAACTCCAGCAATACCCATACGGGACAGTCAATACCTCTTATTTTATTTTCATACTTATTTTTTGATGTATTGAATACTTTCTGTATATCAAAATATTTATAAACCAAATCCGGTAAACGGAGAAGCACTTGTCACCTCAATTCTATGAACAATATAAGGATTCGCATTTAAAAAGCTGTCAACAATGGAATATCCATCTTCAGATGAGTTATTTTCTAAGCCCTTCAGTAAAGCAACTTTTAAATCGTATCAATATCAATGCACATCTTTGTTATGAGATTTCTGAGATGCATATCAATTGTAGATAATTCCTGAAGATATGCGAAATCTAAATCGATATACTTTCCTTTGGACTTTCCATTCAAATACTTCTGATAGTTTTTTCTATAAAAAGCAGTTCGCAAGTAATTATTCACATCTTCCAAATATTTTTCAGCATCTTCTTCAGAGGTATTCAGAAATGTTATACCTTTTTCATTTTTCATCATTTCAATAATCTGATGTGACGTTAATTTAGGTTTATCTGTTCGAGTAAATATGTTCTCATATGCTATTAACCTAAAAATATCAAGTCATTATGGTACTCCAAAAACTGTTTTCCGGGAAGAAATTTATCAGGTAAAATAATTTTCTTCTTATCGTAACTCATGAACCAATCTCTTGTATCTTGATCCATATCTGCGTCCTTCAACTTGTTTGAAATAATGATTTTATAATCATTATCCACTGTTATTAAACCTTTATCAAATGCCTTATCATGTAAAGAATTTAGGCATAATCCATTGGATGGGTTGGTCCGTTCAGTCTGCTCATTACTCACCTTCCATGGCTTTATATGACTTGCTATAAGAAGTTCTTGTTTTTCTAGTCCTGTAACGCAACATCGATTATTATACGAATTCAAAACTGACAATCTAAAGAAATATTGACCAACTCTTGTTTTCATTATCTGCTCTCGATATTCTCCTGGTGGAATTATACCAATATCATCGATATCTATTGTTTCTTCAATACTTAGATTACTCATTTTTGCCTTAATAGTTTGTGCCTGATACGATAATTCTGTCCAACTATTTGTAAATTCATTAAAAATCACAGCATCCAATTTACTTCCATGTGCCATTGCTGTAACATTCCTTGCTTGTAACTTTGGATCATAATGAGCTAAATTGTGCATTTTCAATCCAACAGAACCAGGCGTCCGTCCTAAAAGATTAGCTAATTCAATAATATCTCTATTACTTTGCGTTATCTTGCTAAAAGGAGTTCTGCAATATAATTCAAACGCAAGAATTGTTTCTTCTCTACTCCATTTAATTCCATTTCTGTTTTCTATCTGAATACACCTCCATTCCTTTTATTCCATCATATTTTGCTTGGATAATTACTATTTTACACATGAAACAAACTTAATGAACGAATGATTATACCCATTATACATTCTTATATTTGTCGTAAATACTTTTCAGTGTTTCAACTTCTTGTTCACAGCCAATTAAATCTAATACACTTTCTGCTACAGCTCGACCTAGTAAAGGTGGCACTGCATTTCCAATTTGTTGATACACAGAGTCTTTAGTGCCCAAGAACTTATAATTATCTGGAAAACTTTGTAGTCTTGCTGCTTCTCTTGCACTTATAGCTCTATTTAATTCCGGATGAATCCACATAGACTTTCTTACATTAACTACTGTATCTGAAGGTTGTTTGTAAACCAAACGTTTATATATGGTATTCTGCGTTCTATCTGGATTTTCATATGTTTTTTTTAATTCCTCTGGCAATGAATGAAAATTCTTCCCTTGTTGAATCACTTTGAATCTTTTCAATGCAGTTTCCGTGGTCTCTGTACACACATGATTATAGATTTCGTTTTTATCATTATTTATGACAAGTTTTCTATAATAAGTGTTTATCTCCGGACCAATATATTGTTCTTGTACTGCATCCATATTTTGAGTTGTAGGAATATATTTTTCCAAATCATAAATTGCTTGTTCTACTGTCACAAATTCCTCAGGATTATCAATCAAATTTTCTGGCAAACGTATTTCTTTATGATGGTTTTCATTTTTTATTCCTATCAAAATAAAACGCTCTCTATTTTGTGGTACGCCAAAAGATGATGCATTTAATGTTTTTCCGTTTATCTGGTATCCTAAATATTTAAACGCACTCCTTATAAAATCAATAACTATATATGTCTGCATCCTTACAGTAATCGACCTATTTGTAGCAATTCTTTCATACATTGCATTCTTGCTATCTAATTCAAATATTCCTTGAAAAAATCTCTGAATATCCCAGAAATTCTTTAATATATCAATTTTACTTATATCGACCACTCCAGATTTATCTATCATATCCTGAAGAACATTTTTGGCATTCAATGTTGAATCATTATACCAATCCGGTAAACCTACTTTATTTCCCATATGCTCGATAATGTATTCAATTTTTTTTACATTAGCTGGCTTATCAAAATACTCTTTTAATTTATTTTTCTTTATATATATATTGTATACAACGTATAATTCCTCTTCGCTAAGTAATACTAAATCTCTTGCAACATTATTCTCACACAAATCATTTATTTCCTTAATATGGCTACCTTCATATAACACCACATCTTTGTCATGGATTTGAATTTGTAATTCATTTCTTATATAATTATTATCACTATATGTCAAACAAAAAGATTGCTTATCTGAAGCGATTGTCTTTACATTTTCCATTACAAATGCTTTAGGTTTTATCACTTCAATAGCTTTTACATATCTCTTTACAAGTTCATTACTACCATTAATCAACTGTCTCCGTTGGCGATTCGCATTTGAAAATCCCTGACAAGGAGGTCCACCAATCACCACATCAATATCACCTTTATCTTTTAATATTCTATTAAAATCAACCTTTATGATGTCATCATAATTTGTTAAACCTGGATGATTTTCTATATAACTCTTTGCTGCATTTTTATTATTTTCAACAATTGCTACCACTTCAAACAGACCTGTCATTTCAAAACCCAAACTGAGGCCGCCCGCTCCCGCAAATAAATCTAAAATTTTATACATAGGTTACCTCTAAATCAATTTATTTTTATATCTAGTCTTGAGCAATTTCCAGCAGTCTTCCTTTTTACACCACTGTGTAATATTTATACCTTTTACCTCTGGATTCATGAAATGATTCCAGACACTCAAAATTAGTTTTTCTATTAATATAGATAATTCTGGCGAAATAGACTGACGTTTCCAAATATCTATATCCGATATTTGATTTTCATGAAATTCTGATAGCAAAGCTATTGTATAATAGTTTATTTGTGCTTTGTATCCACCAAAGTTTTGTCGCGCAACTAGCTTATCACACTCCTTAAAGAGTATAACTTTTGCAATCATTCCAATATACGTATCGTCAGATGGTGCTGGTAAATTTCCATTTTTTATCATAGTTGAGTATTCAATAAAATTTGTTTCTAGTCCTTTGCTTACTGTATACGGAAACCTCATCCATGCCATCATACATTTGGCAGCTACGGTTTTTGATATACACATAGCTTTAGGGTTGAGCTCTTTAAACTTATTCTTTGTTGCTGCTGTTGGTTGTCTATTAACATCAACCATATACTGCCCACGTGCTCTTTCATAATACCAGCGAAGAGTAGATTTCCCATTTTCAACCGGAACATAAATCTTCCTTGATAATCTTTCCATCTCTATATGATACGAATCATTTGCACTAAAGTCTGACATATTTATCTTGTTTTGACTATTTGCATATTTAGAGATATATCCAACCATCTCTTCTGTCTTGCTCTGTTCTCGAATGACAGTTAGCTTCATCTGAACATTGACACCCGAAATATCTATACCTGATTGTAATGCATTATAAATAGAGGCAGTTGTTTGTCCGCCATTTACAATTTGCCAATCAATTATCTCTTTAATTACAACAAAAGAGTCGTCACTATTTTCTTCATCTATCACAATATTTTTTGCTGTTGTTGATATTCCATTATTATATGTCATAAACATATCAGGCTCATTTTGTAATGTTGATTTAATTCCTTGATTAATTTTTCCTGTTGCTTGCAAAAATGATCTGACATTTTTTTCGATTAAGCGTTGTCCTTCGTCACGATATATTTCAGCTAAGCACTGTCCTGAAATAACGCCTATGTAACAATCATAAATATCGTTTATCTGATTTACTTTTATCATTTTCAAAGAGTTCTTATATTTATTTTGAAATCTTACAATCAAATCTTCATGTGATTTTTTTTGAAAAACAGACTGACACACTCGTTCTAAATCCCAAACATCAAACTTCACTACTATCTTATCGATTTTAATACTTTCCGGAATATCAGGCGTTGTTTCTCTATTGGTTAATAAAATAACACGTATATTTTCAATTTCATTTTCATAATTATTGATATACTCCGATATAATATACCCTGGATCTGTTTCTTCAACGTTAGCAAAATATCCTGTCTTGCACATACGATAGAACTTAGTCGCTTGCTTACAATTTTTTGTTATATCGGTTTTTCCCATTTTTTCAATTTCTTTTCTATTTTCAAATATACTAACGATTAATGTTAATGTTTGAAAATATTCGTCAAAAACATATCCGTTGATTTTTGCATTTTCATATTCCTTTTTGTAACTTAGAACATTGAAATTATTCATAAAGGATTCTCCTGCATCGATTACATATGAGGAAAAAACATTTGTAAATGCATCTTCTGTACTGCATTTATCATTGTCTTTATATTCACGCACTTCTTCAATCAGTTCTTCATTAAATTGTCTCATCTGATTAGTAATCATTATAGTTCAACTCCTTTATAAAAATTTTCTACTGTTATCTGAAACGGATTACATGCATCAAGACTAACCACATAGTCTACCGAACCAATCCCCTTACTTATGGTTTTGGTAGTTATTCTTGGAAATCCATCCTTAACAGCATAACAGCTTTCCTCTCTGGTTCTAAAACACAATGTATATAACTCTGGCATTTGATGAAGAAAACCAACTTTCAATAATTTATTTAAAAATGTAAGTCTGCTATTTGTACTCAATTTATCAGCAATTCTTTCCACAATATCCGGAAGACTCTCGCCATCGATTTCGCTCTTTTTCATTTTTATATACATCAAATATAGCCTTCCGATCAATCCTGTATCATCTAGCTGAAATTCATTGCTAATATTTACCTTATCTGGTCCCTTCGAGGATGAACTCTTTACCTCCAGTGCGTCTTTTCCAAAGTAAAAATCATGCAATTCAGCATTACATCCTGTCCAACAATTTACTGCATTTTCCCCTCTTAATTTAATAACTTTTTCCAGAATGTATAGCTCCCCATAAAGACCTTGTTGAACGTTTTCCGACAGTATATAATTTTTATCGAATTGAAAAAAGGTATTCCATTTTAATAATATCTCTTTAATTAAAAAAATTGTTTCCTTTTCTGGCTGTTCAATAAGAGTTTCAACAATGTCCTGCAAAACGATAAAAAATATTTTCTTATCAAAATCCTCCAATTGTTTAAACGATAAAAATACTTGTCCCATTCCATCATTGTGTATCGTGGATAATTTCACTTCCATACCTTTCCATTTTGGAATATTTTTCAAAGAATCTACATTAGTATCGTCTGGCATTTGTACACTTACTTCACAAATCATATTACTTCTGTATACACTTACGAGAAGAGTAGTGTTTTCATTCAAAATAAATTTTCTTGAAAGTACACTCGACTCGACATATTGACTTTTGTTAAAATCGCCAACAATATCTTTAAAAATATCAATCAAAAAAATCATAACTTTCACCTTTCATTGCAATTGGATTGACTTGATATGAAATTGATTTTCCATTTCCTTTAGGAAATACTATTGCAAATCCAAATGGTGTTTTATGCTCTACTCCTTCAATATTTAATTTACTTGTTTCAGAGCTACGAAAGTCAATTGGATACAATAATAATAATCCTTTTCTTCCATCCATTTGTGCCCTAATACAAGCTGACACCGTTTTTTCTTTCCCTTTTTCAGTCTTACTTTCTAACTCCATTGCTTTATTATACTCATCATTATTTAACGCAAAATATTCATGACCTTTTGATTTAAGCATTTGTATTGAACAAACTTTTTCGTCAGGACATACTACGCTATTCTCCCCGGATCTTCTTAATCCATTTCCTATTTCGATTCCTGCAATACTAATTCCAGGTTCTTTGTCACCAACATTAATAAGACAAACCGTCCAATCAACTAAATATCCATCTTTATTTTGTTCCTTTATGTAAGTTGCAATATTATGCCCATTTACCTTACTAGCATATTTTGAAGTTTGAAAACTTTCAAAAAACTCTACCATACGCACTCCAGAAACATTCTCTAGAAAATAATGTTCATTTTTCATTTCTCGTCCTAAATTTAAAAAATGCTCCTGTGAAGAATATATTTTAGATGCCATTGCAAATAAGCGTTCGACAACATCAAAGTTATTGTTATACTGTACCGCATCCCTATCTATATCTCGCACAATTGTTAATGTATTACTAAAATCAAGTTTTTGTATTGATCCTGATTTCACCTTTTGAGGGCTTGAAATTTTTAATTCCGGATGTGTCGCCACCCTTAATCCAAAATCTTTGGGTTTCGCTTTCTCCTCACACATATATGCAATCTGATCTCTTAAATTATCTGTAGCAAAGGCAATTCTTGCAAACCATCTATAAATATCATCTGTAATAAAAACTCTACATAAATCTGCATATCTATGCCGAAACCCGAACCAGCGTCCCATTTGCATTAAAGTATCATAATACTTAGATTCCCTTGTAAAATAACTAATTGATAAACCTTCAAGAGTTAATCCACGTGAAAATTTATCTCCACCTATTGCAATAACATTGTATTCTTCGTTTTCATGTTCCTTATAGGATAAAGCGTCTTTACTATTGCCATTAATAACACTAATTTTTATCTTATCATCATTCATTAAACGAATAATTTCAGAAAATACATCATCAGCTATATAGACAGACGCATCGTCCATATATCTACTAAAATCATTCATCATACTTGTTGTAGTTTCTAAATAATCTGACTCTATTAATTTATAGATTTCATTTCTTGTTTCAATATCTCCATCAATTAACATTGGTTGTAATTCATCAAAGAAGTATTCATTTACTTTCCTAGCAAGAATATCTTGCATATTTTTAATTCTTGCAACATGTATGAGCATTGTATTGGCTTTGTTTTTATCTCCCCTTATATTCCTAACTGCAATAGAAATCAAAAAACATTTTATAGCCTTCTTTAAACTTTCAGGAAGTTCCCCCACTACCTTCTTTCTAACATCCACAAAGTTAATTTCCTTAATTTTTCTAATAAGCGGCATAGGTTGCACATCTTCATTATCCGTTCCATATCCAAAAAATTCATTAGCTCCTATATATCTATAAGGTTTGGGAAGGCTAATTATACAATCTGCCGGGAATAGATCATTTCCTAGATCAGCATTTGCAACTTCAATATTATTTGGAATAAAAATATTTGCATAAGGTGTTGCCGTATATCCTACATATGATCTACATTCAAAATGGTTGAACAATGAGCGAATTAATTTATTAATTGTTTTGACATCATATTCATCGATAATATTGCCATTATCATCGTACTGATATGCTGTATTAACAGATGCTTGATCAGCTTCGTCATCAATAAGCAATAGAGGATATTTTGCCTTCATATAAAAATTTCCATCACTATCAACTGATGCTTCGCTATTACTTTTTATATTCCCTATCAAATTTTCTAAAGTTGATTTGATTTTTTTTGTGACAATTATAGTTGCGTTATCAGGTGATGTCAAAATTCCTGAACGGTCCTTAGTAAAATCTCCCTTCTCATCTCTAAAAGTTAATGTCTGAACAAATCCCGCATTATATAACTTGCCGACTCCAATTTTATTTTTCTCTGCTCTCTCTCTTTGTTTTTGCTTTGCAGCTGAATCAGTTTCATAACCAAGAACTTCTTCATCAATTCGAGATTGCGTTTGACTTCTTAGATTATTATGAATACCTGCGAGTACAATAATATATTTATACCCCGCGTCAAGTGCTTTGTTTATAAGCCCAATATAATTTGCGGTTTTTCCAGATTGTACATATCCAACAACCATTGCCCTTTTTTCTTGAACAGTTCCACTTCGAGGGTTGGCAATAGAATTTAATAATGTATCGCTCGTATTATCGATACTCTTTTTAATTGCGCTTCTTTCCCAATTTTTCTCTTCGTATAAATATTTATAATACCTATTCCAAAAACTAAGGTTTGCATTATTTTCATTCCTATAATCTAACCACCACGTCTCATTTTCAGCTTCTTCTCCGAGCAAGACTGATGGTTCATCTTCTTCTCTTTCTCTACTTACACGACTATATAGATATGCCTTTAAGTCTTCTTGGTTTTGTACTTTTGAAGAAAACATTGTAACCGTATCTTGTATTGCTTTGTCTACGATACTATTTAATTCTTCTCCTTCTGACTTATTAATTATACTATCGCAAAACATATAAGCTATTTCATACAATTCATTTTCCTCTTTAAGTCCCATGATTCTAACTCTCCTTAATTATATTTCTTAATTCCTCGTGTAAATATGAATATTCTGGTGATTCTGCAAAAACTTCATATATTTCATCTATTTCATACTTTAAATCTCTTAATATTGAAATTTTTTCTTTCAAATTTAATATGTCTCTTTCCTTTACATCATTATCTACACTTATATTTTTATTTAAAGCAATTACCCCACTTAGCATTGTCGGCGAATAATTTTCAACTAACGATAAGTATGTCTTAAGTTCAACTTTATTTTCATCATTTAACTCTTGCATTAATTTCATAAGCATTGGATGTTTTTTATTAAGATAAAACATATAATTCCCTGCCGAATTTTTTCGTTGCTCCCAAACATATTTCAAGCTAGTATTATTTGCAGTGTTTTTACGGTTATAGACACCTCTTGAATTATATACAGCAACGGATTTTTCAATTGCCAAATAAGCAACTTGAGTAATGCTTTCTTCAATAGCAACAGGTAAAGTAGCCTTTGATTTTTTTATATCTATTCCCCATTCAAAATCACTCTCAGAACTCATATCCAATTGAATTCTCGCCAAATTATAAGCAGGCTCTTTTTTGAATTTTCCAAACCATGTTCCATATACAATTAACCTACGATTTCTATAAACATAAAATCCTTGTTGTCCGAGCCAATCCTTTGCTCCACCTGCCTTCTTAAATTCATCTTCACTTTCAAATTTATTTTTATGCGGTAGGATAAATGGCTCAATATATACCGTTGATCTTCCATCATAAAATTCTTCTGCCGACAATTCCATCGTAGCTGGATTTTGCCTTATAAAAGGATTCCAACCATGTAACAAATTACCATTAACATAAATCTCCAAACCATCTTCTTCTATAAATCTATGAAAAATCATAGCTAAATGTATTCTGATATTTTTAATAGTCTTATAAAATTTCTTTTTGGACTTATCAATATTATTTTCATCGATTAATTTATCTAAAACAGATAATGAAATGATCGTACCATTATCATATTCATCAAAATTTATAAAAGTTTTAATATCATCCAAATAACTTACAATTTCATCATTTGTGTGTATAATTACTTCCCATTTGTCGGTGCTCTCAACATGCTCTAAATCCCACTCCGCATTAGTTATATTCCTCCGTTGCTTTGAGATAACCAACAGCTTTTTACCAATTGAAAAAGAAGCAGTTTTCATGCCCATACCAAATCTTCCCAAATCACTTTGCATCCTAATGTCGGCAGGATCCGCAGAGCCTATTTTCATTGAGTCTAACAATTCAGTATCGCTCATACCTTCACCATTATCTGCAATTAATATTCTTTTTTCTTCCCAATCAAAATATAACTGAATTTTCGATGCTCCACTAGAAATGCTATTGTCTACAATATCTGCAATAGCGGTCTCTTCTATGTATCCTACGGATCGTAGTGAAGACAATAACATTTTCGCGTTAGGTAATAATTCATATGTATTTTTGTTTTCCATTGAACTGCTTCTCCTTGTTACTATTTCTTGGATCTAATGGTTTATCTGCGCAGTCAGGTATGAGCCATGTTTTAACATTTTGTCCGGTCCGATTCTTCCACTCCTCCTTAGACCGTTTTTCTACACCATAAAATACACCGGTAAAAATCCTATCCGGATGCTCAGTAATCATCATTGAATAGGATTTGATTTTTCAATCAAAGCTCCCCCTCTGAGTCAGACTCAATATACAGACTCGACAATATGCTGCAACTTTTAGCCTCTTTGATACTAATGGATTAAGTGTTATGACTATAATCTTTTTCATAAAATAATTCTCCGACATCTATATAAAATGGGCAATCACATGTATTTTTCTATAAAAAAGGACGTGAAAGTTTACACTCTCATATCCTTAATTCTTGTGAATTCCTATTACTTATCCCATAATTTAACTGTTTTTCTTTTCCAACAGGACTATGGACTCGCAATACCTTGAACGGTCAAAAAAGATGCCGCTTGAACCTGGCGGGGCCTTGGAGGAAGGACGCTTTGCTCTTATTCTATATTTCGACTTCCGTTAAGGTTAAATTCATCGCATTCCCTCCAACCTTGACTTCAAAAATTCTATTTTCCTTTATAGCTAAAGACACTTGGATTTCAGATGGCCTTTTCATAGAATAACCTTGTTCAAAAATAATGTGTGAAGCTTGCTCCTCGTTGATTTTTCCATAGTGGTACAAATAACAACCAAGTGCACCGCTTGATGTTCCCGTGGCAGATTCCTCAGGGATACCATATAAGGGAGCAAAGTTTCTACAATAAGCGTTAGCACGATGCAATGATTTCAAAGAAAAAACATGGTATCCAACGGCATTGTACTTCTGGCTGATTTCTTTTACTTTTTTCATATCCGGTCTGATCGCATCCAAAATCTCAATGCTTCTTACAGGAACCATAATATCCCGAAGCCCTGTTGATACAACTTGAACCAACAAGTCTGCTGTAATTTGGGAAGTACTGATGTTCAAGGAATCTGCTACTTCATCTTTATCTATAACTTCCGAAAATACAGGAATAGATTGATCCATCATAACAAAATTATCGTTATGAATTTCAATGCCAAGTATTCCTGCTCTGGTTTCTTGCTCATACTTACCTTGTTTTAACAAATTTAGACTTGACATTGCATAGAAGGTGGCAATCGTAGCATGACCACATAAGTCTACCTCTTCATTCGGTGTAAAAAATCTCACTTTAAAATCTGCCGCGTTTGATTGTAATACAAAAGCAGTTTCACTGAATCCAAGAACAGCAGCAATTTTTCTCATTTCTTCCTCAGATAATGAATCTGCATTCATAACAACGCCTGCTGGGTTTCCCCCTTCTTTTGTTTTAGCAAAAGAATTTAATGTGTATACGTTTATTTTCATATATTTCCAAACTCCAATCCTTTACTTAAGAATAAACTACCTATAAAAACAATTGCATTACGACATATTATGACATAATTCAACGATTACTTCTGTATGGTTAGTATTTGGAAACATATCCACCGCACAAACCCTTTCCACCTTATACCCTCTCTCCTGCAATATCACCAAATCCCTCGCCAAACTCGTAGGCTTACAAGATATATACACAATTTTATCTACC
>JAEXGM010000001.1 GCA_023450835.1 Bacillota bacterium
TTACATAATAAAACAGAAACTATAAAAAATACTAAATAGCTCTGGTTACTTCTTTTAACCAAGTCTTTTCTTCTTCATTCAGATAAGGAGAAATCTTTTCATATACCTCGCTGTGATAGCGGTTCAGACTGTCGATTTCTTTCTTTGTCATATAAGAAGTATCTACTGCGTCAAGGTCGATGGGAGCAAAGGTCAGATGTTCAAAATACATGAACTGGCCATATTCGTTCTTTGCACCTTTGTGGCAGATTAATTCATTCTCCGTACGGATTCCATGGCTGCCTTCGATATACACGCCCGGTTCGTCGGTAGTTACCATACCTTCTTCCAATACACAGCCGTCATCTCTCTCAGGAACCTTCTTCCAGCGGAAGCCGTTAGGAGCTTCATGAACATTCAGAAGATAGCCAACTCCGTGGCCTGTACCGCATTTGTAATCCAAATCCATATCCCAGATAGGGCCTCTGGCCAGAATATCCAGGTTCTGGCCGATACAGCCATAAAGGAATCTGGCATCGGCAAGATTTAACATACTTCTAAGTACGGCGGTAAAATGCTTCTTGATCTCATCGCTGATTTCTCCCAGAATAATAGTTCTGGTAATATCAGTAGTTCCTTCAAAATACTGGCCGCCGGAGTCCACCAGTAAAAGTCCTTCGGGCTTTAATACCGCATGGCTTTCTTCGCTGGCAGAGTAGTGCATCATAGCTGCATTGGCATTGTAAGCGCTGATGGTATTAAAACTAAGGTCTATAAAGCCTTCCTGTGCTTTTCTGCAAGCTTCCAGATAATCGCTGGCACTGACTTCGGTTATCTCAGTCTTTCCAATGTTTTTCTTAAGCCAGTGGATGAATTTTGTAACTGCAACACCATCTTTGATATGAGATTTACGGAGATTCTCAAGCTCGACGGAATTCTTAACAGCTTTAAGAAGTACCGTAGGATTTGGGGCATCAATAACAGAAGAACTGCTGCCAAGGTTTTTGTAGATTGCGTAATTGACTTTGGCAGTATCCAATAATATTTTTTCATTTTCGGGAAGTGTTTTGACGAATTCATATATTTCAAAATAACCTCTGATTTCTACACCGAAATTCGTAAGTGTTGATTTGATTTCTTCTGAAAGTTTCGTTTCGTCCAGGAATAAGATAGCCTTATCCACGGTTATGACCGCATAGGAGAGGACTACCGGATTATAAGCGATATCTCCTCCGCGGATATTAAAGAGCCAGGCGATATCATCCAGTGATGTTATGATATGATAAGCAGCTCCTTTTTTATTCATTTCACTTCGCACTGCTTCAAGTTTTAAAGCAGTAGATTTACCGGAGTATTTCTCCTCTAAAAGGAAAGCAGGAGCAGTAGGGAGTGCCGGGCGGTCTGTCCAGACTTCATCTACCAGATCCTTATCATATTGAATGGTAATTTTCTTTTCAGAGAGTTTCTCACTTAAGCGAAAGCCTAACTTGGCGTTTACAACTCTGCCGTCAAAGCCGAGAACTTCACCTTCCTTTAATTTGTCAGAAAGGAATTCCTCTATGGTAGGAACACCTTCCTCACCCATTTTGTAAAGGGTAATTCCGGTACCGGCCAATTCTCTGGCAGCCTGAATAAAATATCTTCCGTCAGTCCAAAGACCTGCTTCGTCCAGAGTAACAACTACACTGCCTGCAGAACCGGTAAAACCGGATATATATTTTCTGGATTTAAAGTAATTCCCTACGTATTCGGACTCATGAAAGTCTGAGGTAGGCAGCAGATAAGCCTGAATACCATTCTTAGCCATTAAGGCTCTTAAATGCTGTAATCTTTCTGTTATCATAGAATAGCCTCCATGTGGCGTGCTTTAGCACGCACTCCAATCATAAGTGGAAATTGCTTTTCTAATTTCCACATAGCCTCCTGTTATCACATTTTTTCAGGTTCGCCGTATTCTTCTCCAAATAATTCTACGGTTACTTTTTTCATAACCTGAGGGGTAAGCGGTCTGTCGGAATAGTCTGTTCTTTCATCTGCAATTGCATTAACAACATCCATTCCTTCTGTTACTTTACCAAAAGCTGCATAGGAGCCATCAAGGTGAGGACTGTCTTTGTGCATGATAAAGAACTGTGAACCTGCTGAATTAGGCATTTGGGATCTTGCCATGGATATGACACCGGCAGTATGCTTTAAGTTATTTTCAAAGTGGTTATATGAGAATTCTCCTTTGATGGAATAGCCTGGGCCGCCCATACCGGTACCTTCCGGGTCTCCGCCCTGAATCATAAAACCACGGATAACTCTGTGGAAGATAACTCCGTCATAGAAGTTTTTCTGCACCAAAGAAATAAAATTCTTTACTGTATTAGGAGCAATGTCAGGATAGAGTTCAAGTTTAATAAGGCTGCCATTTTCCATTTCAATAGTTACAATAGGATTTTTTTCTGCCATTTTATATACCCTTTCTGTAATCTGATATTTACAAAAGATAATTATAGCATAGTTTAAATTGAGTGTCTAATGAAATTACATTGTATGCTATGGGAAATGCAAAGAGAAAGATTGTGGGGACGAATGATGACAAAAAGAGTTGTTTCGTGAGTTTGTTGCTCGAGCGGCAGAAAGTTTCTCTCGGGACCATATAATATCGGCTGTTATTTGTACTAATTATATTTTAGACGAGATTTTTGGAATATATACTACGAAAGTTCTATCCAAAATTTTCTCTGACGTGCCGAAAAAGGCTCAAAAATACTTAAAGGGATAATTCTCTTGGAATTCTCTTAGTACGTGTTACAATGAGGAGGTTTTTAGAGTTTCTAATTAATTTTATTGTAATAAGAGTAAAAACAGGAGTGAAAATAAAAATGTTGCCATTATAAATAAACTAATATATAATATTGTTTATTGAAATAATAAACAAATTTGATATATAATGATGAAACTTATGAACAAATACTATGCAGAAAAAATTAATATCGTAGTAAAGTACAATTATGAGGTGAATAAAGAGCAAGATATTATGTGCATTACAAGATAAATACGGCAATTTAGTATAAGTATTCGATTTTAAGGTGAAAAGGAGGCTGGAAAACTGTGAAGGCAGATGATTTTAGCGTGGAGGATTTGAAGAATGGATATGTGTATTCTGATGCAGAGGGAGGAGAATGCAGCTGCAGATATTGCGGAGAGAGGTTTGTGCAAGGAGAAGTTTATCCAATAAACGGACATTTTTATGAGTATAAGAAGGCAGCTATGCAGCATGTTTATCTGGTTCATGGAGCTCCTTTGGAAACTTTGCTGAAGTCGGAAAGCAAGTATATGACGTTAACGGATAATCAGAAGCAGATTCTTTTACTTATGGGCAAAGGATTAAGTGATAATGAAATTGCAAAGCAGCTTGAGGTTACTCCTTCTACTATCAGGCATCAGAAGTTTATGTTCAGAGAGAAGGCGAAGCAGGCAAAGATGCTCCTGGCGGCTTATGAACTGGCAGAGGAGAATACGATGCAGGCAGATAATCTGATTCCGATTCATTCCGGCGCAACTATGGTGGATGACAGATATATTACCACGGAGGAGGAGAATAAAAAGATACTGGAAACTGCCTTTTATACCCTGGAACCGCTAAAACTCAAGGGATTCCCGGCAAAGGAGAAGAAAAAGATTGTGGTATTAAAGAAGATAGCAGAATCTTTTGAGAAAGGCAGACACTACGAGGAAAAGGAGCTTAACCGGATTCTTAAGTCAATATATTCTGACTTTCCTACGCTGCGCAGATATCTGATAGAATATGGCTTTATGGATAGAACCACAGATTGCAAGGAATATTGGCTGACAATGTAACTGAAAGAATAATTGAAAATGTAACTGTAATGGATAGAAGTTGGACGAAAGTCTGCAATTTGCCAAATAAAAAAAGCAAAAGAGAAAAGGAGAACGTAAAATGGATAATAGTTTAATAGAAAAATTTAAGGATGAAAAAGAATTATTAGAATTAATTGCTCAGTTCATAGATGAAGACTTGCGGGTAAAGAGCTGGCCTGCCAAGAGAGAACGTAAAATGGCGGTGCTCTATTACATCAGTACGAAATTTGAAAGCGGAACAAATTATTCTGAGAAGGAAGTAAATGAGATTATTAACAGGTGGCATACTTTCAGTGACTTCTTTTTATTAAGAAGAGGATTGATAGATGAAAAACTTCTGCTAAGGGCAAGGGACGGAAGCCGGTATTGGAAAACGGATTTTACAGCTTAATCTTAATGCGCGCTGAGGCTACCGGGAGGCATACCGGAAAGAAAGCAAAAATGGTACTTGTACTGGATTTTATTTTCGTTTATAATGTATGGGATTAAAAAATGGCACAGATGGGAGAAGACCATGGCAGTTTATGAAAGAGCCCTTATAACATCCCAGGCGGAAATAGCACCGGGAATTTTCAGTATGTGGCTGGAAACAGAAAAGATTGCGAAAACGGCAAAGCCCGGGCAGTTTTTATCCTTGTATTGCGGCAGCGAAGACAAATTACTTCCAAGGCCTATTAGCATCTGCGAAATAAGTGAAGACGGAACCGCCCTGCGCCTTGTTTACCGTGTGGCAGGCAAAGGCACAGAGGAGTTCTCTGAGCTTAAGGCAGGGGACAGACTTGATGTAATGGGACCGCTTGGAAATGGATTTCCTGTTAACGGGAAGTATACGGAGGATGGGATAATTCCTGAAAGCAGAATCAAAACTATTCTTATCGGAGGTGGTATCGGAATCCCTCCCATGCTGGAACTGGCGAAAGAACTGGATTGTGAAAAAAGCATTGTACTGGGTTACCGTGACATCACTTTTCTCGATAAGGAGTTTATTCCTTATGGTCAGGTATACTTATCCACAGAGGACGGAAGCTGTGGAGTTAAGGGAAATGTAATTGATGCCATACGGCAGAATGAACTGCAGGCGGATGTAATATATGCCTGTGGGCCAACTCCTATGTTAAAAGGTGTGAAGGCATATGCCAAAGAACATAATATAACCGCCTGGCTGTCTTTAGAAGAGCGTATGGCCTGTGGTATCGGGGCTTGCTTAGCCTGTGTCTGTAAGACGAAAGATAAGGACCACCATACCCATGTAAATAATACAAGAATATGCAAGGAAGGTCCTGTGTTTCCGGCAGAAGAAATTGAACTGTAAACTGCAATTTTCACACACAATTTTGTGCTGGCGCCCAAATTTGCGGCGCGTTGGCAGCATGGAGGTTAGGTTGAAAAAACAAAAGACAGTTTTTTCAACTACGGATTCAGGAATATCAAATCGAAGATTTGATATTCACGAAAGGGGTTAATATGATAAGTACAAAAGTTACCATAGCAGGAGTGGAATGGAATAATCCCGTTACAACAGCCTCCGGTACCTTCGGGTCGGGAATGGAATACGCTGATTTTATGGATCTTAACAAGTTAGGAGCGTTGACCACCAAGGGAGTTTCCTTTACGCCCTGGACCGGTAATCCGGTACCCAGAATTGCAGAAACTGCAAGCGGTATGCTAAATGCCATAGGCCTTCAAAATCCGGGAGCAGAGGTTTTTGTAAACAGAGATCTTCCTTTTTTAAAACAATATGATACCAAGGTTATTGTAAATGTCTGTGGAAAGACCACCGAGGACTATCTTAAGGTAGTGGAGCGCCTTGGAGACTGTGCAGTGGACATGCTGGAAATCAACATCTCCTGTCCGAATGTAAAGGAAGGCGGAATTACTTTCGGGCAAAATGCCTGTTCAGTTGAAGAGATTACAAGGCAGGTTAAAAAATATGCCAGGCAGCCTGTTATTATGAAGTTAAGCCCTAATGTAACGGACATCAGAGAGATGGCAAAGGCGGCTGAGGCAGGCGGAGCCGATGCACTGTCTTTAATTAATACCCTGACCGGAACTAAAATTGATATTCATAAAAGAAAATTCGTTTTAGCCAATGAAACCGGAGGTCTGTCGGGACCGGCTATTAAACCGGTAGCTCTTCGGATGGTAAATCAGGCAGCAAGGACTGTTAAGATACCGATAATCGGAATGGGTGGTATTATGACAGGAGAAGATGCAATTGAATTTCTGATGGCTGGAGCGACGGCTGTTGCAGTAGGTACGGCGAATTTTAGAAACCCTATGGCAACTGCGGAAGTAATTGACGGTATTCAGGCGTTTCTTTTAAAAGAAGGCATTGAAGATATTAATGAAATTATCGGCTGTGTAAACTAACGAAGCGGCATAAACATGAGGTGCGCTGGATAGGCGCGATTGTTAGCGGCATATTCATATCAGGAAAGGGACAAAAGGATGGAAAAGTACAAACAGGAATTTATTGAATTTATGGTGGACTGCGGTGTATTAAAATTTGGAGACTTTACAACAAAGAGCGGGCGTAAAACACCATTCTTTATCAATGCGGGTTTTTATCGTACCGGTTCGCAGCTTAGAAAACTGGGAGAATACTATGCTAAAGCAATCAAATCTGCTTTCGGACTGGAATTTGATGTGCTCTTTGGACCGGCTTATAAGGGCATTCCTCTAAGCGTTGCCGCCTCCATGGCAATCAGTGAATTTTATGACACAGATATCCGCTACTGCTCCAACCGAAAAGAAGTAAAGGACCACGGAGATAAGGGAATTCTTCTTGGAGGGCCTATTTATGATAAGGATAGAATCGTAATTATTGAAGATGTGACCACTGCCGGAACCTCCATCGGAGAGACTATGCCCATACTGAATGCCCAGGGAGAAGTATCCGTGCTGGGACTTGTGGTATCTGTAGACCGTATGGAAAGAGGTCAGGGGGAAAAAAGTGCACTGGCAGAAATCGAAGAAGTATATGGCATCCGAACAACTTCTATCGTGACGATGGAAGAAGTAGTTGAACATTTGTATAATAAGCCTTATAATGGAAATATCATAATAGATGACGCTCTGAAAAGTGCGATAGAGAGTTATTATAAGCAATACGGAGCGTGCTAATTTCTATGTGATTGCACTGCAGACTGCTTGCAGGCTGCAAAGAATTGTGTTTTTGAAACTTACGAAAGTGCTGCAACAGGCAGCGGACAGGAGTTGGATATGAGTGAGAAAATCTATACTACCATGAAGTCTGTCGGGGTAGGCAATCTTGTTATTGGAATTCTGCTTATTATTACTGGTATTGCCAGCGGCGTCCTGGTGATTATAAACGGAGCCAGATTACTAAGGAAAAAATCGGAAATATTATTCTAGACAAATTTAAAAAGACCTCTCATGATGGAAAGCTGCCGGATGAGAGGCCTATTTAAGTTAAATTAAGAAATTCCATAGACACTGGTGCTTTTGCATTCGGAGGAGGAATAAGCTGAAATTCTGCTTATATAATTTTAAAATTGAAAAAAATTACTTTACTTTTCCATTATTTTCATATATTATAAATACATCTTAAATTCTTCTTTTTAAATCTTTCTTATCCATTTTATTTTATAATCCCTTTTATTCCGAATTATTTCAATATAAGTGAGGTGTTATTTTTATGCCGGTATAACGATTAAAAATTGAAAAGTATAATTCACATACAAGATTGTGCCTGCGAAATCCTCGGCGCAAACATGAGGCGCGCGTTGGAAAGGCATGGTTGTTACCTACATATTTAGTGTGCTAGAGCACGCGGATGGGAGCCAATATGAAAATTGCATTTTGGAGCAGCGCCAGAAGGAGCATTGGCGTGACAAGCAATTTAGCATGTGTCAGCATTGCTATGGCTTTTGAGAGTTCCTGTAAAACAGTACTGCTGGAAAATCACTATCAGAAAAATCCTTTAGAAAACATGCTTATTCACAGGCGGGAAAAAAGCCTGAACAGGAATGCGGTCAGCTTTAGCAGATATAAAGGGCTCGAGCACATAATAAACCAATTATGGGAAGAGCAGGGAAGAGGCAGATTTTATTACAGCGAAGTACAGAATGATAACAGGCAGGAAGAAAGGTGGGCACTGCATGATTTGCACCAAAAAGAGATAAAGCTCTTTTACAAGAAGAATGAGAAGCTTATAAAAGAAGCATCTGTTGAAATTCTTATCAATTCTTTATACTATCTTCCCATTGGGAATCAATTCAATCAATTCATTTTTGACTACACCCTCAATGATAACATTCTGAAAATCTTATGGGCAAGTGAACACTTTGCTCCCTATACTTTTATTGATACTTCAAATGAAAATAATCTAAGCTCTAAAATCATACTGGAAAAGGCTGATATTGTAGTTGTTACCCTTATGCCCGAACAGGATGTGATAGAGCAGTTCTTTCGCAATTATTCCTCTCTTTTATCAAAATGTATTATTCTTCTGAACGGATTAAAAAACGGCTTTCCGCAGATTAAGTCCATTTCCAGTAAGTATTCTTTCCATCTCTCAAAGATAATCCAGGTTCCCTATAACATGGAGTACAGCCAGGCAATTGGGCAGGGTACGGTCGTAGAATTTATGATGCGTAATTACAAGTGTAAAAGCGGACATCCCAACTATCCCTTTATAGACAGTATAAGGCATATAACTTCTGTCTTACAAAGAGAGGAGGACAGGTCCCGTGAATTCTATCACTGCAATTCACTCTTTTAAAATAGCAGAAAGGATAAATAAAAATGAGTAAAAGGCTAAAACGACCCCTTTCAAAGGTGCGGATAGCAAAAAGAGTATTAACCATATGTATCTGCATTCTTTTACCAATTGGTGCTTTCTTTGGATATTCCAGGGTGAAGGACTTCTATGAAGCAAAAATAAAAGTGATTTCAGATGAAATGTCCGGTTATACTGTCACGGTTTACGAGGCAGTTTCGGATATTAGGGCCGGTGAAATAATCACAGAAAAGATGGTGGAACGTAAAAAAACTCTCTCAGGGCAGAAGCAGAACAGCTTTATGAATACCGTTGATATGGGAGACCAGGCATTAGTGGATATACCGAAAGGAACACAGCTCCTTAAGAATATGCTTCAGGATACAATAATAGATGATGCCCTGCGTGAGCTGGAATTTTCCTTAAACATTGCCGGTGAGAATATTAAGGAGGGGGACTATACCGATATCCGGCTGCGTTATCCGGATGGTGAAGATTACATTGTGCTTAGTAAGATTTATATCAATCGTATTGAATGGGAAAAAGGTTATCTATATACCAATCTCTCACCGGATGAAATACATCTTATCTCATCGGCGTTAGTGGACTGTTATTTAAGGACCGGTTCCTATCTTTATACCACCAGATATCCGGCGGCTTCTTATCAGAATCCCTCTTTTGTAACCTATACACCGAATGAGGACGTACTGAAACTAATTGAAAAAGACCCGAATGTAATAGAGAAAGCCAGAGATTACCTAAAGGAATCAGGTAGAAAAAGCCTGGAAGAAAGACTTAGAAATTATTATATACAATATGGCAGCAGTCAATCAGACAGCTATGCAGAAGCCGGTGGAACTTTAAATAATTCAATCAGGAATCCACTTTATTATATTAATGGCAAAGCAGGAATTTCAAAACAGACGGAGGAACCTGCTGTGGTGACTGGGAAAGATACATCTGAGGAAACTAATGGACCGGACTCATCAGACCCATCAGTGCAATTTACGGTACCGGCGGAAGAAGATGTATCCGGTATTTCAAAGGATGCGGCAGAAGAAGGCAATAAGGTCAGTCAGGATAGGGCTTCCTATGAGCAAGAGCAGGAGGTTAATTATGCCGAGTAAAGTCAATTATATCGGGTTTGCAGGAACAGACAGCTATGACTTGATACTATATCTGGCGGCTATGCTGACAACATCTAAGAGAAAGGTACTGCTTGCAGATAATTCCCGCCGGAAAGCCCTTTCTTTCTGTATCCCGGTATCTGGTACAGAAGGCAGTGAAAGGAAAGAAATTTCTTATAAAAGCATGGAATTTAGGCTGGATATGTCTACAGAGCCTCAGGAGAGATGGGATTATGTACTTGTAGATTTTGGACAGAATGTCAATCATGAAGGAATAAAAGCCTGTGATACTCTGTTCTTAGTGACAGATACCGGGCTGCACAATATGGCTGCAATTGAGCCTCTTGGGGCAAAGTTTAGGAATATCTATCTTCTTTTGCGAGAGATTCCGGGAGGATTGGATGAGAACTATATACATAAGCTTTTGCAGGAAAAAGGGCTGGAAGAGAAGAAAAGCTATTATTTCTACCTTGATGGCGGCGACAGGGAAGCAATGACTGCGCTTCAGTATAATAATAGCTTATGCTATAGAAAGCTCTCACCAGCCGTGAAATATTTCATACAGGATATCTTAAAGGAAGTATTTGAACTGGAGGAAAATGAAATAAAACTGGCTGAAAAAGAGTTAAAAAGGAGGCATTAGGATGCATGTGGTTTTTTGGAGTCCGGTGGCAGGAAAGACAGGTGCAACAGCTTCCCTTATGGCAGCCGCTCTTTTGGCGGTGTATAAGTATGAGAAGAAGGTCTTTTTGACGCAGACCCATTATGGCAGCAGTGATTTGGAAAACCGTCTTTTTGGCAGGGAGCCTAAGAAAGAACTGCTGCAGGATATTGGTATGGATGCTATTTTCAGATTGATAAGAACCGGGAATATGAAGCAGGGTGAAAGTGCACATAATTTTCTGAAAGACTATATTCTAAGTATTGGAAAAGGAGGACTTCACCTGCTTCCAGGTACTCTAAAGGGATATAGGGAAGCCCTTGAAGAGGAAATGGTCACATATCTGCCGATTGTATACCAGTGTTTAAACGACAGTTACGACATGATGTTTACAGATACTGCCCATGGATGTAATCCGGTTTCTGCAATGCTTTGGGAAGAAGCAGATGTTCTGGTGGTAACGCTGTCTCAGAATAAAGATATGATAGAAAAATGTCTTTCACACTATCAGTTCCCACGGAAGAAAACCGTCTTTTTAATTGGAGGTTACCAGAGAGATTCCATTATGAATTCGAAGAATCTTGAGAAAACTTACAAAGAATTAAAAGGTAAATTGTATACGGTACCTTATCAGACAGCCTTTATGGATGCTATTTCAGAAAGCAGATGTCAGGAGATGTTTCTAAAAAATCTGACTTTAAGAAACAAAGCAGACAAAGGTGAATTTTTTGATACGGTTTCAAAAATGACAGAAATGTTAATTAGTAAGGCAATCGATAAAGGAGGGACAGGACTTGATACTTAATTTACTGCTAATTATATTGATTTGTTCTGTTCTCATTCTGACTGCCTATAACAGATATCAAAAAGAAGCAAAGATGGTACATACTGATGGCGAACTTACAATAGACCGATTGGTTATTGCTGTGAATTCAGCGTTTGAGGATATATTGGGCAGAGATTTCAGGGAATTGAACTTAAACCGGGCAGAAACTGAAAAAAGGGAAAATATCAGGAGGCTTATACGAAAGAGTCTAAAAGAATGTGCTGCCGGAGATGAAAGGGCAAAGGAATATATCAAAGATTATATGGAAGAAGTCATTAGATTAACGGAAGGAATAGAGGAGGAAACCATAGATAGAATTATTCCATTTGAAAATCCATCCCGTTTAGATTCCCAGGACAAGTTTGAAATACTTCTCTATGTTTATAAAGTAAATTATGGAAAAGAAGGACTGAAAAAGTTAATTGAAAATCATAATCTGGATATTTTGAAAAAGACTGACAGTGGCAGTTATTATGCCATAACCGGAGAAGATATTGACAGAGTCTATTTTGAGGAAGGTATTCGTTTAAATTATGAAGATAAGATAAAGATACTTACTCAAAGAGTATATCAGCAATATAGAGGCTTTGGGGTAATAGATGCTATTAGGGAAATGAAGATTGACGGGATTTCAGGAGGAGTATCCTCTTTTGAACTGGCTGTTGGAAATTCTTTTAGAGAGAAAGATGAAAGCTTAGAGGGATTCTATAGAAGTATCGGTCAGCTTAAGAGGAAGAATTTGCAGGCGTATAGCAGCCTGTTGGATGTCTGGATATTTTATCAGGGAAAGACCATATGCCTTGCCTTTTTATCCTTTGGTTCTGAAAAAGAATTGATTCGGGTATGTAAGAACATATACCGTAACAATCATCCCGGTCTTTTGAGCGAAACCAAAGGTTATATGGTCAACGATATGAAAGATGGCTCCAGAGTAGTAGTATTCAGGCCTCCTGTGGCCTCCGGCTGGGCATTCTTTGTAAGGAAGCACGATGTAATTACCAATATGGATATCGGAAGAATCATAACCGAGGAAAATAGTGAGATGGTTATCGGGCTGCTGCGATGGATGGTAAAGGGGTGCTTATCCCTGGTTATCACAGGAGAGATGGGAAGCGGAAAGACCACGCTTTTAAAGATCTTGGTTCAATTTATAGAAGAAATCCATCCTATCCGCGTATATGAACAGGTTTATGAATTGAACCTGAACAAAGCTTATCCTGGCAGGAATATTCTTTCTTTAAGAGAAAGTCCTGCCGTAAGCGGGCAGGATATTTTGAATACGATGAAAAAAACAGATGGAACGGTACTGATACTGGGAGAAGTGGCATCTCATGAAGCCGCCAATTATCTTGTGGAGATATCCCAGATATCCAAAATGACACTTTGTTCCCACCATGCAGAAACAACGGAGGACTTTGTAGCATATTTAAAGATTGCACAGCTTAGAGCCGGTGGCTTTCACAATGAAAGTCTGGCAGAATATCAGGCAGCAGGCGCTATAGGAATTGATATCCATATGGAGAATAAGAATGGGCACCGCTATATCTCAAGGATTACTGAAATAGTACCCTATAATAAAAAAGAGTTACCTCCTGGGCTTGTGGATGCTACCAGAGAATATTATCATCGAAGGACAAGTCCCCTAACCTTTGAAACCAGGGAAATCCTCAGATTCAATGATGGGAAGTATGTATTTCCGGATGAGCTTACCGAAAGGACCAAGAGGCATATCTGTAATAACCTATCTGCTAATGAAAGAGAAGAATTCTTAAAGTTCTCTGAAAGCATAATTTACAGTACCGGGGAGGGCTTGCATACTTATGGATAATATGGCAATGGTTCGTGTTATTATAGTCCTTTTATTCTTTTTTGCCATGGGAACAGCGGCACTTTACTTTTGCTTAAAGAAAAGAATTTTATTTCGGGAGAGCTATAGCTTCTATAGAACGGAGGGCAAGAAGCCGGGAATCAATTATTTGTACCGGGTATATGATTTTTTCAGCTGGTTTCTTCTAACCAGGAGGTTCTTAAAGAGCTTGACAGGGAGATATGAAATCCTATACCCGGGGAAAGCAGCCGGGACGGAGAAAAAAGTTATATGGCTGGCAATAAAGATATGGATAGCCGGGGCTATACTCTTAGCGGTTTTATTTTCCTTTGACAGAAGCTGGTACTATGCACTCCTTGCTGTTTTCTATCTATATGTAAGCAGCAATAGTCTAATATTTTTTGAGGAGCAACGGGAAAGAAAGCGGTTATTACTCCAGTTTGACGGATTCCTTTCAGAAGTCAGACAGATATATCAGATGCATGGTATGATTGATGAAGCAATATATGAAGCTATGAATCTGTGTAAAAGTCCGATCAAACTTCATGCCAAATGCTTTTATGATATATTGACAGATATGGAAGAGGAGAAGAAAAGAGAAGATTATAAGCGGCATATGCCGGATAGGTTCTTAAAGTCTTTCTTGAACCTTTCTATTATTATTCAGAATTTTGGCGATACAAAGGTGGACGGACAGTCTCTTTTTCTTACGAATCTCCGCTATTTAAGGCAGGAAATACATATAGAAATTATTAAAAGAGATAAATTACAGTATTTATTTTCCGGACTAACACTTGTTGCCGTACTTCCCATAGTATTTTTGAAATTAATAGAGTCCTGGGCTGTTAATAGTCTTCCGCAGCTTAAGAACTTTTACGGCAGGACACCGGGAATTCTCATAACCTTCTTTTTATTTCTTTTTACCTTCTTCTCCTATCAGCTTCTGATTACCCTGCGGGAGGGCAGAAGTGTATATCCTAAAGACAATATCCTTCTTCAGACCTTATGCGGTAACAGAACTGTCAGCCGTTTCCTGGAGGCCATCTTAAAAAAGAACTACGGCAGAACAAAGAAAAAAGAAGAGTTCCTTCGGCTGGCTGGTGAATCTCTTACTATAAAGCAATTTACCTTAAAAAGCCTTATCTATGGAATTTCGGGTTTTATAATCTGTATTGTGCTGATTCTTTTTATTCATACGGCGAATAAAGAGAGTAATCTGAAACCAAATGACCTGCCTTATGCGACCAGTGTTTTATCGGGTAAGGAAGTACAGGATTTAGCGGGAGCTATCGCAGCTTATACAAGAAAATATTTAGAGGAAAAGCTAAGCTATGAGCAAATTGAAAAGATTGTGGAAGAAGAAGGAATTATTAAGAATAAGAATCTTCAGAATATTGCGGCAGAGGATATCTATCATAGAATTAATAGTATCAATAGGGAATATTTTAAGTGGTATGAATTTCTGGCCGCTATCCTGGCTTCTAAGGGATTTTATTATATTCCCCACATAGTTCTTTTTCTGCTTAAAAAAGTGCGTCAAAGAGAGATGGAAGACGAGGTATTTTCCTTTCAATCGGTCATCCTGATACTTATGCATATTAAGAGGGCAGATACTTCAATTATACTTGAATGGATGGAAGAATTCTCCCACGTTTTTAAGGATTCTTTAAGAACCTGCAGTATTAGCCTGCCCTTGGGGGAGTGGGAGGCCTTGGAAGCTCTTAAGTGCAAGGAACCCTTTAAACCTTTTTACAAACTGGTCGAGGAACTGCAAAACAGCGATAAGATTGGTTTGGAGCAGGCTTTTGATGAGGTAGAGCAGGAGAGGGCTAATTATCTGGAAAAAAGAGCGCTGGATAATGAAATCAGCATTCAGGAGAAAGCCCTGTTGGGACAAACCATAGCCTTTGTGCCATTCGCTTTCACAGTAGGTCTCTACATTATTGTTCCCTTTGTCTTAGAAGGGCTTAGTATGTTCAGGGTGTATATTGGGCAGATAAATATGAAAGGAGGATAAAGAAGGAGGTGAAAAATCAAAAGTAGAGCAGTGATATTAAGGATAGCGTAATGAAGTATAAGAAGTGAAAGAATTAATTTCAACACATAAAACAATAAAAGGGAGATAAAAGCATGGAAAATGCATTAAAAGGATTAATACTGGCCGCTGGGGTCATAATAACTTGTCTGGTAGTAGGTCTGGGATTTTACATAGGACGCGAAGCAAATGCTGCAGCAACCAACGGGACCGGTCAGATAAGCCGTATGAATAAGGAATTTGCCGAGTCTGACAAGGTTATGTATGACGGCCTGGATGTTACGGGCAGCGAAGTAATCAATGCAATTAATAAATTCAAGAATGAGGACATAGCAGTTAAAGTAACTACAAAGAAATCTATTGTCTATTACAACAGAACTTTAACGGATACAGATACCAAAATCGGAGATGTAAGTCCTGCATCAGTAAAGGATACCCAGACGATAACCAGTAATTATTATATTAACCAGAAGGCACAGTTTACAGGAGCCATCTTAAGAGATGCCAATTCAACTATCATAGGTATCTCTTTTACACAGAAGTAATTATGGAGCAGGTCAATAAGTTATTGGAACAGGTGGCATATGTCTTGTTATTTTGCCTGGCCGTCAGCTTTCTGCTTCTAAGCTCCAATAATATGGGGCAAAGTATAAAGCTGCTGCGGAATTCTTTATATAAACAGAATGTTATCAGAGAACAGGATTTAGATAATCATAGGATTGAGGAGCAATTGCTGACAGCCACCAGAGCGGAAGTTATAGGCTATCTTACCGGTTTCCTGGAAGCAGATATTATAATCAATGGAATAACTTATTCTCGGTATTCTTTTGAGAGGGACAACTTTGATTACTCTACTTTACCGGAAGGTATTTATAGTAAGGAATATGTACTGGATACATTTGTATCCGGTACAAATATATCTGATACAAATATATCTGATACAAATATATCCGACACAAATATATCCGACACAAATATATCTGATACAAATGTATTCGATGTGCTTGCATCCGGTGCAGATACATCCGATGCAAATACATTCAACGAAAGTATATTTGATAATACATCCATTAAAGCAATTATATTTACACATAAGGATAAATAATTAGCGGGAGGCTCTTTTATGAATGCTTTTAGTAAAATCATAGCAATCTTTGCCGGAATCCTATTATTATTTATTGCTCCCTTGTTATATATGGCACAGAAGCAGGATTCCATATGTCAGTTGTATGTAACCGGAGAGACCATTAAGCTTGTCGATAGTATTAGGGCTGAGGGGATATTTAGTAAGACCATGTATTATGATTATATCAGCAGAATCGATAAGACCGGTAACCTTTATGACATCAGGATTACCCATGCCCACAGGGTAATAGCTCCGGATTATGATGAAGTAACCGATACGGTTTCAGATACAATCAGCAGCTATTATTATAATACCTATGAAGAGGAGATATTTCAGGCCTTTGATGAAGGCAGGGGGTATAGATTTTCTCAGGGAGATTATATTTCTGTCAGAGTTGTGAACCGCAATGGAACGATGGCGCAAAGGATGAGTCTTTTTCTGAGAAGAAAAAGTGAAGATATATCTATTCTGGTTACTTATGGAGGTTTAATTCGGGATGAAGCTGACTGATTTTGCCTTAGTGTTTGTTATATTTGAAATACTGCTCTTTAGTATACTTGATATCAGATTTGACCAGTTAGAGGCAGTTGCCGTAAAGACCAGTTCATACAACACGGCTATTGACAATGCTGTTGATGACGGCTGTTACTTCCTCGTGGAGGAGGATAGCAGCCGTGTTCTGCATATCAATAAGGAAAAAGCGGCAGGGCAGTTCTTTACCTCACTCTATGCCAACTTTGGAGTAATCGGTGAGTCAGCTTTGGAAGAGCAGTTAAGAAGGTATGTACCAATTATCCTGGTTACGGACCGAGACGGCTTTTATATGAATTACTCAGAAGTGATTGAGAAGGACGGAGAGAAACTTCTAAAAAGACGGTGGAGTGAGAAGATTCCATATGTATATGAAGATGATAAGATAATCTGCTGTTTTACTCTGGATGACTATGTTAGGATATTCGATAAGACAAGCAATACAATAGCAGAGGGAGATTACAGAGATATAAAAGATTCAATTGCCTGTTCCTTTCTGCAGGAGGAAGGGATATTTGATGAAACCCGCAGAAACACAGTAATAAATGAGATTATTAAGAATATGGATATCTATATTAATTATTATAATGATATAGCAGGGCAATTCGGTATAACCTATAAATTCTGGCTTCCCAGTATTGATATGACTGACTGGGACAGAACCATTGATGACATTAGCTTATTCGTGATTTTTCAGGGATATCCTTATCAGGCAGGTTCTCTTGATACCTATAACCGGTATGCTTTTGGGGGAGCCAGAATCAATAAAGTAAGAACCTATTATATAACGGAAGACAGTGATAAAAGATATTACCATAGAGATAACTGTACCGAGTTGACCAAAGGAGTATTAAGTGAACCCTATTACAGCAAAGAGGAATGCGCGAAAGATCACGCATTCCCCTGTCCGAAGTGTATGCCATAGTAAATTTTCTAATCAATAGGATAACTTTCCGCGGCAACTTTATCCCTTACAGGGCTTGCGTCCGCAGCATTTAAAGAGATATCTTCAGAGGTGATGTCATTATTCTCCGGTAAAAGTACTATATGTACTTTATCTATACGATTTTTCATAACAGAATCAACAGTATAGACCACATTGCCGTCAGTTATACTCTCACCTACCTCCGGCAGATGGTCGAGAAGATATATCATATGCCCTGCAATGGAATCATAATCGTCGGATTCCAGATCCAAACCGATGATTTCATTTACTTCATCTAATTTGGTATTTCCATCCGCAATGTATTCCGTATCAGATATCTTGCGGATGCTGTCTTCTTCGTCGGCATCATATTCATCTCTGATTTCTCCGACGATTTCTTCCAGCAAATCTTCCAGGGTTATAAGACCTGTCGTTGTACCATATTCATCTATTACAATTGCAAGAGATACATAGTTCTTGCGCATTTCCTTTAACAGTTCGGTAGTCTTTTTATACTCATAAGTAAAATAAGGCTCCCTCATAATATCTTTTATATGAAAATCTTCTTCACTGCCCTGATAAAAAAAGATATCTTTCAGATTGACAATACCAAGCACATAGTCCCTGGAGTCGCTGTAAACGGGCATTCTGGAGTATTTATCTTTTGAGAATAACTCGACTAACTCATCATAAGAGAGAGAGATTTCTGCAAATGCCATATCGATACGGGGAACCATAACATCCTTTGCCATGGAATCACCGAAATCTACAACGTTGGTAATCATCTGCTTTTCATCCATTTCAATTACGCCTTCCTCATGGCTTACCTCAACAATGGAGCGCAGTTCATCTTCTGTAATGACTGTGGCTTTTTCTTTCGCTTTTGCATGAAAGAGTATAAGAAATAAGGAAGAAATCTTTGTAATAAGAAAGGTCAGGGGTGCCATGATTCTGATGATTAAAAGAAGAACACCTGCATACTTTAGTGTGAACTTTTCAGAATCAATCTCTGCCAGAGTATTCGGAATCATTCTGGCGAAAACCAGCATGAAAAAGATAAGTAAAACAATAGTTAATATAATTCCGAAAGGCTTAAAATGATCAATGGCAAGAGAGGTAGTTAGTGATGATATGGCTATATTGAGAATTAGATTGCCAATTAATAAGGTAGTCTGCATCCGTGCAGGAATCTCCAGTAAATTATTCACCAGTTTGGCTCTTTTGTTTTCTTCTTCTGCCAGGCTGCGGATACGCAGCTTATTAACGGTTGTAAAAGCTGTTCTAGCTGATGAAAAAAAGATGGATAGCAGCAATAAAATACCTATTAATATCATACACGTGACTTCGCTCGAGTCCAAATAATCATCTCCTATTCTGTGGTGGGGCCATAAGTATTCTGCTTTACTTTAAAAACAACTAATATTTGCTAAAAGTATAGGCATAATAAATTTTACATGAAAATATAGGAAATGTCAATAATTACACAATAATAACACTTTGGTATTGACCTCGATTTAACTCTAGGGATTATAATATAAACATGTTTTACCCAAAGTGATTTTTTCGCTAAAATGCAAAAGATAACAAGAAGATTAAAGTATTTTCCCTATAAAATAAGGAGGAAGATTAGAATGAGAACTATTCAGTTAGGAAAATCAGATTTACAAGTGCCGGCAATTGCTGTCGGTTGTATGCGTATTAACGGGTTAGACCAGCATGATGCGGAGCAGTTTATTCGTACTGCTATGGAAAATGGTGCTAATTTCTTTGATCATGCAGATATTTACGGAGGAGGTACCTGTGAAGAAATATTTTCGGATGCAATCCAAATGAATGCCTCTGTCAGAGAGAAGATGATACTGCAATCCAAATGCGGTATTGTTCCGGGCAGGATGTTCGATTTTTCAAAAGAACATATACTGGAATCAGTGGATGCAATACTTAAGAGATTAAAAACTGAATATCTGGATGTATTGCTGTTACACCGCCCCGATGCGCTTATGGAGCCGGAGGAGATTGCAGAAGCTTTTGACAAACTGGAGAAAGAGGGAAAGGTTCGTAATTTCGGTGTTTCCAACCAGAATCCTATGCAGATACAGCTTCTTCAAAAGTCTTTAAATCAGCCTATTATAGCAAATCAGCTTCAGCTTAGTATCACAAATGCCAACATGATTACTCAGGGCATACACGTAAATATGCTGGATGATGCAGCTACTAACCGTGATGGCAGTGTTCTTGATTATTGCAGGTTAAATTCTATCACGATTCAGCCCTGGTCACCTTTCCAGTATGGTTTCTTTGAAGGAGTGTTCTTAGGAAATGAGAAATTCCCGGAATTAAATGCTAAGATTGACGAAGTTGCAGAAAAGTACGGCGTTAGCAATACGACAATAGCTATGGCGTGGTTATTACGTCATCCGGCAAATATGCAGCCTGTAACAGGAACTATGAATACTGAAAGGCTACTTGACTGCATAAAGGCAACGGAGATAAAACTTACCAGAGAAGAGTGGTATCAGATATATCTTAGTGCCGGTAACATATTGCCTTAATATGGTTAAAATATACAAATTATCCAAGGTTTAAGCAGTCTGGTGTAAAATATTATGTATCAAATAGGACTATTTTTCAGGATAGCGTTAAGAATTTGTTAAAACGAAAGATATCTATTGTATTAAAGGGAATACGGGTGTACAATCACTAATGTCAGCAGAGGGAGGAAAGGCTGTATAAGGAATCCCTCACGTGTTACAGCTATTTGTCAATTACAAAACAGGAGACATGAATGAGAAAAAAATCGCATATTTCTTTAGCGGGTTATTTACTGGACAGTATGAAGAACGACGGGCTTATCCAACACAAAAAAGCATTTTATATTGGCAGTATTCTGCCGGATTGTTTACCTTCCTTTATTACAAAAAGACATACAATTGATGAGACCTTTCATATATTGAAAAAAGAAATACTGAAAATAACGGATAACTATGATACAGACAGAGGAATAGACAGATATTTTACCAGACATCTTGGAGTAGTTACACATTACTTGGCTGATTATTTTACCTATCCTCATAACAATATTTTTGAGGGTAATATCAAAGAACATTGTGTTTATGAAAAGAAGCTGATAACTGCTTTAAGGAGCTATGTAAGAAGCGAAGAAGCAGTAAAGGACCGCGAAAAGAATTTCCTTTTTGCTACAGTGGATGAGATTCTAAGATTTATTAAAAGTATGCATGAGGAATATTTAAAGGTAGCGAAGAAGATAAAAGTTGACTGTGACTATATCGTTGAACTTTGCCATAAAGTGGTGGATGGTATCTTGCAAATATTTGAAAGAAATTATCGTACTGCCATGATGCTGCAGTCTAGTGTGGCATAAGACATAAAATAAGAACAACAATAAGCTCTGTACCAATAAGAGAAG
>JAEXGM010000067.1 GCA_023450835.1 Bacillota bacterium
AAAGCACTTAACATACCGAGTATCATAACTAAAACTTCATTTGTAGTATAATTCAGTCCAAACTTCAGCATTTTGATAAGGCTGGCTCCAAACATAACCGGAATTGCTAAAAAGAAAGTAAACTCAGCCGCTACTGCTCTTGATACCCCAATTAAGATAGCTCCAAGAATGGTTGCCCCTGATCTGGAAGTTCCGGGAATCAAGGAAAGCACCTGGAAAATACCAATTATAATTGCAGTCTGATAAGTTATTTCAGCAAGGCTGGTTATTCTGAAATTTCCTCTTTTATTACGATTCTCAATGAAGATAAAAAGTACACCATAAACAATCAGAGTTATTGCTACTGTTATGTAGTTATAAAACAAACCGTCAATTTTATCATCATAGAGTATGCCGATTACCGCGGCAGGAAGTACCGCTACGACAATTTTAAACCACATATTCATAATATCCCATTTTATAAAGGGCTTATTTTTATTCTTTAGTTGAAAAGGGAATATTTTATTCCAGTAGAGAACAAGAACCGCAAAAATTGCTCCAAGCTGAATAACCACACGGAACATTTCCATGAACTCCTTGCTTACATCCAGGGGCATTAACTGCTCCACTAAAATCATATGCCCTGTACTGCTAATAGGAAGCCATTCTGTAATACCTTCCACAATCCCGTAAAAAATAACTTTTAAAATCTCAATAAAACTCATTCTTTAACTTTACCCTGCCTTCCTCCTTATTTGGACTCTTTTCTATAAGTCAGTCCATATGATAGTCTGGTATATTATAGCATACATTAATCCATTCTAACAGGGTTAAGTATTGAAATTATTTCTTAATACTTTTTTAGTTTTATCTTACGTTCTATTCTTATGGAGTATGATTCTTCCAATTATACTATTAAATATACAAGAAAAGTATATCTATTGCTTGTATCTATGCATCTTTACGAACCGGTAACTTCCAATAAAAGTAATTCTTATATAATAGGTTATTGTATTTTTACATATTAAGTGGTAATATAAATAGTAAATAGTAAGTAATAAGTAAAACCCATAAATTTACTATTGTTTTGGAATAATGGAGGATCTTTATGAATTTAACATTAGCAGAACGTTTTGCACTCATAAGTTTTAACGGGAGAGAAAGTGAACACAGAGAAGCAGCTAAACAAAGCGTATTAAAGATATTAGCTGCGGCTGTGTATTTAGATGAACACTACAACAGTACCTCTGATAAATGGATTTTCAATGAAAACGAAATAAAGCTTGCCATTAAGAAAGCAAATAAAAAGATATTGGAGCGTACTTATTTTGAACGTTTGCAAAATTACCAACTGATTTCAAAAGTAAATAGTTTACTGGGCTGTGACTTATATTATGATAAAAATATTAAATTAAAAGTCTATGTCAGCAATTCGAAGGAGTTTGATTGCCAACTTGATTTATTAAAAGCTGAGTTTTTGGAAGAAGGACCCGTTACAGACGAAAGCATTATTCTGGTATGGCTGCTCTTAGAGTCTTTATCCTTCTTTCAGGTCTTCTCCTGCTCAGAACAAGAAAAGATAACCAGGAGAATGACAAAACTCCGCGATGAAAGTGAGCTGGCAAAAAGACTTTATCCAATTGAACTGCGTTCCATTTGGGGTACTCTATCAGCTGGTTTTCTCCTTATGAAAAGTCAGGCAGCTACTACTGAAACAGGAAAAGGACTGAATTTTATATTCCCGTTTTTTGAAAGGAAATATTCCGTATTTATCGATACTGAAGAATATCTCCCCAATGCAGAAATGCGTTTAAAAAACGTATTGGACAGAATAACCGCTCAGGGGCATGTTTATGAAGTACTTCGCAGCGGAGCTGTACCTATTGTCAAAATAGATAATGTCAAATACGAGCTTCTTCCGGGTGCTGTTGGAAAATACCCGGTGCATGGAGTAAGATTGCGTCTTTATAATCTATAAGGAGCCGACTATGTCCAGACAACGAACAATCGAAAAAATAATGGATTCGGAATATGTAACTATTGGTGAATTAGTCCGCCTTACGAATACCAGATACAGCACCCTCAAATTCTATACGGAGGAAGGGATGCTGCCTTTTGAGCAGGCAGATACCAATCTCACCCGAAGATATAAACGAGTAGAGGCCTTATGCCGCATTGAGGAAATCAGGACAATGCGCCAGGGCGGTAAAACCATACCGGAAATTAAAGCATTTTTTAATACCGCAGGCTAGCTTTCTGATTCTTGGCAAAATATAACCTTTGGGATATCAATAAGTATCCCAAAGGTATAAATAAATTTTTAGCTTATGAATACTTTAAATATATAAATCAATAAAAACAGTCTTAATTTCTTGTATTTCATATAGAAAAATCGAATTAAACCACAATATTTATAAGTTTGCCTTTAACATATATTATCTTGCGTAATTTTCTTTCTTCCAGTTCAGCAGCAATTTCTTCTTGAGCCAAGGCCTGCGTCTTAACCTCTTCTTCTGTTTCTTGCTTTTCAACAATAATCTTACACTTATTTCTACTGTTTATTTGTACCACGATTTCTACACTGCCACCTTCTATTTTACTGCTATCAAATACAGGCCATTCGCTGTGGAAAACAGAATCTTTCCTACCAAGCGCTTCCCATATTTCCTCTGCAAAATGAGGAGCAAACGGAGCAAAGAGCTTTATGAAGCAGGTAATCAAATGAAATTCAAAAGCAGAAGCTCTCTCTTTCAGAGCCTGATAATCTGCAATGGCGCTCCTAAATTCCATTAATCTTGCAACAGCGGTATTGAATTGATATTTCTCAAGCTCCTGCGTCACAGCCTTAATAGTTCTGTGGCATAACCTATTCAATTGCTCTTCAAATCCTTCCCAATATTCTTTTGCTGCTATTTCTGTTTCATGCTTTCGTTCCAAAAAATTATCGATCATTCTGGATATCCTGTCAAAAAACCCTTTAACCGCTTTGATGCCGCTGTCTTTCCAGGGTCCTCCTTCCTGATAGGAAAAGCCAAAGGCAAGATAGGTGCGAAATACGTCCGCTCCGTATTTTTCTACATATTCATCGGGTGAGATGGTATTTCCCTTTGACTTACTCATTTTCTGTCCATCTGAACCAAGTATAATCCCCTGATGCACCAACGACTTGAAAGGCTCCGAGCCCTCAACATACCCCATATCCCTTAATGCTTTATATATAAATCTGGCATATAACAGGTGCATGGCAGCATGCTCTATACCACCTACATACTTATCAACAGGCATAAATTGCCTCACCTTTTCAATGTCCCATGGAGCTTTCCGGTTATGAGGGTCCAGATATCTTAAATAGTACCAGGAAGAGCAAACAAAGGTATCAAGAGTATCCGTTTCCCTTTCAGCCGCTCCGCCACAGCAGGGGCAGACGGTATTTGTGAACTCTTTATTTCCCGAAAGGGGTGACTCACCACCTGGCACAAAATCCACTTCAAAAGGCAGTGTTACAGGAAGTTCTTCTTCCGGAACAGGTACTGTTCCGCATTTCTTACAATATATTATGGGGATCGGCGTTCCCCAGTAGCGTTGTCTGGAAACCAACCAGTCTCTTAACCGATAATTGCTTCTTCTGCTTCCTCCTCCGTCCATAGTTAAATCTTCAATAATTTTCTCTCTGGCTTTCTCCGATGGCAAACCTGTATATTTTCCGCTATTTACCAGGATGCCGGGTTCTGTAACAGGAAGACCTTCTCCTCCTATTCTACTATCTATTACCTGCAATACAGGAAGCTGGTATTTCAATGCAAATTCATAATCTCTGTTATCATGTGCCGGTACTGCCATAACAGCCCCTGTACCATAACCGGCAATAACATAATCACTAATCCAGATAGGTATCTTCCTGCCGGTCACGGGATGTATTCCCACGGCCCCTGTAAATACCCCTGACTTTTCCTTAACGCCAGCGGTTCGCTCCAATTCCGTAAGCAAAGCAGTCGTTCGCTGATATTCTTCTACATCCTTTCTCTGTTTTCTGGAAGTAATGACCGGAACGAGAGAATGCTCCGGTGCCAGCACCAGGTAGGTAACTCCCATTAAAGTATCAACCCGGGTAGTATAGACTGAAAGTTTTTCTTCATATCCTTCTATTCCAAATAGTACTTCCGCTCCTGTGCTTTTTCCAATCCAATTACGCTGGATAGCTTTTGTCTTATCGGGCCAATCCAAACTCTCTAATCCATTTAACAGTTCCTCTGCGTACTCTGTAATACGGAAGAACCATTGGGTCAAATCCTTTTGAACGACTTTGGAGCCGCAGCGCTCACATTCCCCGTTCGTTGCCTGTTCGTTGGCAAGCACCGTCTGGCAGCTGGGGCACCAGTTGACGGGAGCTTCTTTTCGGTACGCGAGCCCTTTATGGTATAGCTGAAGAAATAACCACTGGGTCCATCGATAGTATTCCGGCTCACAGGTTTTTATCTCATAATCCCAGTCATAAGCAGCACCAATTGTCTTAAGCTGTCTCTCCATCGTCCTGATGTTCTCTTCGGTAGATACTTTTGGATGAATCCCGGTAGTAATGGCATAATTCTCCGCCGGAAGCCCAAAGGCATCAAAGCCCATAGGATGAAATACCTGATATCCTTGCATCTTTTTCATTCTTCCCCAGGTATCAGGAAGACTAAAATTCCACCAATGCCCTATATGCAATTTAGCTCCCGAAGGATAAGAAAACATCTCCATTAAATAGATTTTCTCTTTGTCCGAATCGGGATGAAAACGATAAATTCCGGACTCCTCCCAGACTTTCTGCCATTTGGCATCAATTTCTCCTGAATAATTGATTCGCATAATAAGCTCTCCTTCCACATAAAAATCCCCCTTACGTTTTAAGAGACGAAGGGGGATTCGCGGTACCACTCTTATTCATGCCAATGCACACACTCAGTTGATACCGGCTGGATGAGACCTGCAAGACTCATTCACTGATAACCGAAAATGAATATCAAAGAGTATATCTGCAAAAAAATAAACTTCTATCTCCGCAAGAGACAGAAGTTCTGTTATACCACTCTTATTATTTTCGATACATCATACAGCCTATATCTATCCCCTGTAACGGTGGGCATCCGTCTTAGCCTACATCTAAGTTCAGCCAGCTACTCCAAGGCGAGTTCATCTTCTTTGAAATCCTGTTTCACACCACCCAACAGGTCTCTGCTATTTCTCTGAAGACTACTATTCCTTTTCTTCGTATTTCTTTTGATTTCCAATACTATAACATATGTTACTTTTCAAATCAAGTCCTTCATCTTTTAAAAATAATGTTATAAATAATTACTCTTCATTTCTATATTTATCAACATTGTTTTTCCATTTACTTACCTTGTATGCACCTTTTTCAGAACTTTCAAAATTACCCGCATCCGTAATCGTATCTATTTTAGCAATCCAATCGTCATCATTTCTATGTATAATTCTTAAAGTAAACCTGCTATACAA
>JAEXGM010000090.1 GCA_023450835.1 Bacillota bacterium
ATACCGAGTCCCTCCGGCTATACGAAGGAAGTCATGGAGTATGTTGAGAATAAGGCATTAGAATTTAAATATAATTGTGAGTACAGCAAAAAGGGCGGATTAATCATATCTGTTCCCGGCCAGGAAGAGGATACTTTGGGACTATCTGCACATGTAGATACCCTGGGAGCTATGGTGCGCTCTGTCTCCTCAAACGGGCTCCTGAAGTTTACCCTGGTAGGCGGGTTTACCCTTCAAAGCGTTGAGGGAAGCTATTGCAAGATACATACCAGAGAAGGTAAGACCTATACGGGAACGATTCTGTCCAAGAGTCCATCCGTTCATACCTATGACGATGCACGGACATTGGAACGAAGTGAAAAGAACATGGAGATACGTATTGACGAACAGGTAAAAAGCAAGGAAGATGTGCTTGCACTTGGAATTAATGCAGGGGATTATGTAAGCTTTGACCCTAATTTTGAATATACAAAATCAGGCTTTATCAAGTCCAGGCATTTGGATGACAAAGCCTCTGTTGCTGTTCTGCTCGGTCTTTTAAAGGACATGCACGATGAAGAGGTGGTTCCAAGGAAGAACTTAAAGCTTGTAATCAGTAACTATGAAGAAGTAGGCTTTGGTGCAAGCTGGCTTCCTGCAGATATCAGCGAATTTATTGCGGTGGATATGGGAGCCCTGGGAGAGGATTTAAACGGAAGTGAATATGCCGTATCCATCTGTGCCAAGGATTCTGCCGGTCCTTATGACTATGAATTGACCACGAAGTTAATTAACATAGCAAAGCGCTATGGAATTGACTTTGCTGTTGATATTTTCCCCCATTATGGTTCCGATGTATCCGCAGCTCTCAGAGGCGGAAATAATATCAGAGGTGCTTTAATCGGACAGGGTGTCCATGCTTCTCATGGCATGGAGCGAACACATATAAAAGGATTGGAGAATACCTTAAAACTTTTGGAGAAATTTATACTTGAAAAATAGAGGTGTTTTCCTGAACGCTTATGATAGAGTTGATTACGCTTCCCATCTTGTCAATATCAACAATGCCATAGCCCCAGTCGGGATTAGGGTAAGATTCATTAGGCCTTCTGCTTGCACTCTGGGTAATAATCTTCTTTAACAGGGCATTGCTCATTTGAGGAAAATTGCCGTTGGTTATCCCCCATTCAAGCAAAAGGGCCACGACACCCGCTATATAGGCGGAGGATACACTGGTGCCGGTTACTCGGATGAACTGATTGTTAAGATAAGGGCTTAGGACATTAACACCGGGGGCGGTAATATCGGGCTTTGGCATATTTGTTATGGTATTTCCTTTGCTGGCATAGTAGTAGAGAGTATTGTTGGCGGTGTTGTAGGCCGTTGCACATATCAGGCTGACATTGTTCCCGGGAGCAACAATGGTTGTATTGCTGTTTGGCTCCACAAATACCGTTCCTGGTGTTAAGAAGCTGTGGATAGGCAGCCAGAAATGAAAGCGCATAGGCAGGTCACCCTTGATACCGTATACATAGAAATGCCATTCTCCCGGAACCGGTTTACTAAATCTTAAAACAATAAACTGCTCGGAGGAATAGGGTTCCTTTATCTGACTGTCCGCAATAATAGTCATGTTCTCAAGAGAATAGAGGATGCTGTTATTGGTGGTAGGCGGGATTCTTGTAATGAACCCTCCATCCGGAGTATAGACATCAATCCAGAACCAGTTAGGGGAGGTTCCCCAGAACTGCATGGTAAAGCCATAGGTATTTTCAGCCACATTCAATACTACATCGTCAAAAGAAGCCGGAGGCTTGATATCACCATAATAATGGCTTCCCCGGTTACCCTCATTACCCGCCGATACGACAACAGCTCTTCCGTTTATTTCACTTACTGTTGCCAGTAATCTGCTTAAGAAACGATTACCCGTATGATCGCTTTGGCTGGTACCAACTCCCAGGCAGATAACAAGCGGTTTTTTTACTGCCAAAGCTAACTCATGAAGATAAATAACACCACTTATAATATCATTCTCCTGATAACAAACGGCATCCGGAGGAATGGAAAAAAAGTTCTTGATATATTCTTTTGCCGGTTTTAATTTTACCACCGCAAAAGTAACATTATCTGCAATGCCTGAAAAACCATATTCTGCATTCTTTGAGCCGCCGGAGACACCGGCTAACATGGTACCATGTCCGATTACATCCATGCTTGGTACTACTGCCAGAGGATTTTCTGATTTTAAAGCCTTGTTAATGCTTTCATTATTATACTCTGTCCCATAGAGAAATCCCGCGGGATTTTTACCGCTCTCAATACTTTGGTCCCAGATGGAAAGGATTCTGCTGGTGCCGTCTTCTTTTTGAAAGGCTTTGTTTCTATAATCAATCCCAGTATCTATAAGACCAATTAAAACCTCCTTGCCGGTATAGCCATCTTCTGCTTTGAACGAAACCGGAAGATTCCTTAAATTATATTCAAGAGTATCGGGATTTGAGGTTAACAGACCGAAGCAGGCTGGAATACTGCTGTAACCAAATCTGTGAATACTGTCAAAAGCCATGTTTTCAACGGGAATATGGATGATAGACAGATCATTGAAATTCAGGCTTACGGAAGCATCAGGATAGGCATTTAAGATGGCAGCGCTGGTGTCATCATTGGTAATAAAATCAGCAAATTTTTCGCTCGATATTTTAAACCGTTCAGCTTCGGTCATAAGGCTACCTCTACGAACTATTTATTCTATTTATATGAGTAAAGGAGGGAGAACGGAACAAAAAATTGAAAGTTAATGAATGGATTTCTTTTTATATTTCTTACCGGCAACTTCGATGCTTCCGATAGTAACCAGAGCGTCATTGTCAAAAGAATGTACAATGTTCTTTATTTTCGCAATTTCCAGACGGGATACCACTACGTAGATAACACTGGTAGAAAGTCTTGAGAAGCCGCCCTGACCATTTAACAGGGTAACACCTCGTCCCAGTCTGTCTATAATAGCAGAAGTAATGTCCTCATTTCTATCGGATACTATCATGACCGCTTTCGACTCGTCCAAACCTTCCACAACAATATCAATCATCTTAAAAGCGATAAAATACGCTACCAGTGAATACATAGCTCTGTCCCAGCCATAGATAAAGCCGGCGCCGCTAAGGATAAAGAAGTTAAAGAACATTACAATCTGACCGATGGAGAAGCTGACCTTCTTGTCCAAAATGATTGCCACAATTTCGGTACCATCTAAAGAACCGCCTGCACGGATAATCAGACCTACGCCTGTACCATTGATAATACCGCCAAATATCGCAGCAAGAAAAATATCATGGGTAACACCCGGTATCGGATGAAGGATAGAAACGCCGATGGAAAGACAGACTACTGCAAAGGCAGTGGAGAGTACGAAAGTTTTTCCTATTTGCTTATAGCCGATAAGAAAGAAGGGGAAGTTGAGTGCAAAGGTAAAGAGACCCAGAGGAAGACCGGACAGATAACTGCTGATAATTGATAAGCCAATGATACCGCCGTCAATGATGTTGTTTGGTATTAAGAAAATTTCAAGCCCAATGGAGGAGAAACAGGCACCGGTTATAATCATTAAAATCCGAAAGGCGGTCGACAGGTAGTTGTGTTTGTTTTGATTCATCCTTTATCCTCCCAAAATACACGTTTATTTTTATTTTAGCATAGGGAAAATAGCATGACAAGAAAAAAACATTAGAAAATAATTACATGCATATAAAATGAGTTTATGGGAACGTACGATGACACGGAGGTTTGTTTTTGAATTTTGTTGCTCAAGAACCCTTATTTCACTAAAGCGGCAGAAGACGTTACTGGCAGATAAGACAGTGCCAAACTCGCGGTGAAGTGTTTGGGTGTGTGAGTTTTTGACGCTCAAACAGTGGCACTGTTTTATCTAGTAACGTCTTCTGCCGCTTAAGTTTCATAAGGA
>JAEXGM010000290.1 GCA_023450835.1 Bacillota bacterium
GATATGGGTTATGAAAGTTAAGAAAAGTAAGATGAGAAGTTATATTTCAGGATTTTTAGTATTAATAATGATTTTCTTTAGTTTAACACCGTTACAGACATTTGCTGAAGTACCTTCAGCATCTGGAGTTGAAACAATGACGGATATGGCTCTTGCTTCAGGCGTTGAAGCAGTAACAGGCGGAGCCATTAGTACCGGTAACCATATATTCACCGGTGATGGATATTCAGTTGAATTTACCGTTGAAAGTCAGTGGGAAGGTGCGTTTAATGCAACCATAAAAATATCAAATAGCAGTGATACAGTTATTGATGATTGGTCTCTTGAGTTTGAACTTAGTAATGAGATTACGAATATATGGAATGCGGGTATACAGTCTCATGAAAATAATGTGTACATAATAAAAAATGCAGCTTGGAATCAGGATATACCAGTAGGCGGTAGTATTAGTTTTGGTTTTAGCGCATTGGGTAATGAGATTGATTATCCATCCTATTATAGTATAAAAGGAGAAAAGGTACTGTCGGACACTTCTGATTATAGTATTAATTATGTAATAGACAGTGATTGGATAACAGGCTTTACTGCCCATATTGAGATTATAAATACAGGTGAAACAGATATTGAAGATTGGAGTCTGGAGTTTGACTTTGATAATAATATTAGCAGTATATGGAATTCTACTATCCAAGAACATACAGGTAATCATTATGTCTTAAAAAATGCAGGGTATAATCAGAATATACGCACGGGAGAAAAAACTACAATTGGATTTATTGTAGCCTCTGGTAATTCGTCTAATCTGGCAGGTAATATGATATTGGCTCAGATAAAAGATACTGTAGGGCCAAATGGCGAGGATGATGATACGGAATTAGTAGACCTTGGTACTTCATATTTTCAGGATATTAGCGATAGTGATGTGGTATTAGATGAAAATTCCGGTTTGGTTTATGTGAAGAATCAAATTCTTGTAAGTGCAATGTATGGACTTGATTATAGCGTGGTCGAAGATATTGCTGAAAATATAAACGCCAGAATAGTAGGATATATAGAGCTCACAAATGACTATCAATTAGAGTTAAATGAAAATGTTGATATTGAGACTTTAAAGAGTATTATTGATTATGTTGCAAGTTTCAGTTTTATTGAAGATGTGTCATTAAATACTGCTTTTAAATCAGATGAGGATGTAGTTAAAACAAATGATACAGAATATACCAATGATGCATGGAGTGAGTCAAAACCGGACGGGAACAATTGGGGGCTGGAAGCAATTAAAGTACTGTCAGCGTGGGATTTTTATAGTGATTTCCAGTCAGTGAAAATTGGATTAATTGATAATGTCTTTGATGAAAATCATGAAGATTTACATTATGCACATACATGGAATAATACTTCCTCAATAGACAGCGTGTCACATGGTACTCATGTTTCAGGAATAATGGCCGCCAGATTTAACAATAAGAAGGGCATTGCAGGAGTAGCTCCTAAAAAAGCATTATATGGCTTTTCATCGGAAGGTACAGCAACATCCGATTATTCAACTGTAATGGAGTATAAATACGGCTTTGCTAATTTAATTGGTAATAATGTTAAAGTTATAAATGTAAGCCAAAATACCGGACGATTAGAATGCTTCGCTGCATCACACGGAAATGAAAAGGCCCAGAATTATGTCGGAACCAATGCCAATATTTTGGGAAATTTCTTGCAAAAACTCATCAATAAAGGTTATGATTTTGTTATAGTAGCGGCTGCTGGAAATGTTAATAACCTTAAATATAAGAAAAGCATGTTTGCGACATATGGTTATGTTCAGAGTGATGACCCAAGTGATGAGTCAGGCGGTGCGTTAGCATATTATAATAGCTACCTGAATGCAATTACCTTAAATGATGTTAAAAAGAGAATAATAACGGTTGGGTCTATTGGTCTCAATTCTTCTTCCAGATACACCTATTCTAATTTCAGTAATATAGGAGATAGAGTAGATATTGTAGCACCTGGCGAGAATATTGATAGCTGTATTAAAAATAACAGTTATGGCAATTTAAGTGGTACATCCATGGCGTCACCTTACGTCGCAGGCACGGCAGGTCTGCTATACAGCATAAATCCTGCGCTCTCTGGGGCTGAAGTCAAGAGAATTATAACTTCAAAATATTCACAGACCGTATCTGGATACCCATTGCTTGACGCAAATGCTTGTGTTAAGTATGCTAAGAATGATTTCGGAATGACACCTCCTCAGGCACCTCCTACAGGTATAGTAACAGGTCTTGTAAAGGGTATGTCTAATTCAGGATTATCCGACGTGAAATTAACTGCTATACGAGTTAGTACCGGAGAAGCAAATTTAGATAATTATTCATCGACTACTGCAACCGGCAGTAATGGCGAATATGAATTTATACTTCCAGAAGGGACATATAATATTCTTATAAGTAAGAATGGATATTATCCTCAAATCATCAAGGGAGTAGTAATTACAGCGGGGCAGACAAATTACATGGAAGCTGTAATTGTAATTAATCTTACTGTTGGGATGTTATCTTCTGACATAAATGGAAGTGTTACAAATGCATTAAATGGAAATGCAATTTCGAATGCTCAAGTTAAGTTTAGAAAAAATTGGAATAATACATCGGGAGCATATGCAGCTGGATTATTTACAGGTGTCATATCAGCAAATACTAATTCGCTTGGTATCTTCAATGTAAAGTTACAGACTGGGAATTATACAGCGGAGGTAGTAAAAAATGGTTATATTACGGGATACTTTAATGTAATATCAACAGTTAATTCAGGAACGCAAAACATGGTACTAACACCTGTTATTAATGATAATCAGTATAGAATAGTCTTATCTTGGGGCAGTACACCGAGTGATTTAGATTCTCACTTGTTGGGAACATTAGAAGATAACACCTCATTTCATGTCTACTATAGCAATAAGATATATAATTATAAAGGCACTACAATTGCACAGTTAGATTTGGATGATACAACAAGTTATGGCCCTGAAACTATTACTCTAACATTAAATGCAGATCTGCCAGGAACTTATCGTTATGCAGTTCATGATTATACTAATAGGTACAGCTCATCGTCCAATCAATTATCTCTATCGGGAGCAAATGTTAAAGTCTATCAGGGAAATGATCTTTTAAGAACATACAATGTTCCAATAAACATTGGTGGTACCGTATGGGATGTTTTTGAAATCAAAAACGGAGTAATAAATACATTAAATACAATGAGTTACCAATCATCACCGGAAAGTGTTAATTAGAGAGGTCAAGCGCATGACAAAGGTTTCACTTAAATTATTGGGTATCGTGTTAATCATTGGATTTGGATATGGTATTGCTAAAGATGTCAATAATAGCGAAGGAATGCCCAAAATCCTGTTTATGCAAGAAAACTACTTTTCAGGTGAAAACGGCTATGGAACTTTTGTGGATAAAAAAGGAAATATTTATGAATATGACTTAACAGAGAAAGATTGGATGAATGAGAAGGATAAATATCTTTATCTTGTTGAAAATTATCTAAATGGTTCAGAGGAAGAAAATATCATAGGAAAAGCTGACCAAAATGATTTGGAAACATACTATTCTTTCGCTAAAAAGGCGTCCGCAAGTAAAAAAAAGCTTATTTCTACGGAGTCAACATTAGACGTTTATCAAGGTTACCAGAAATGGGTTGCTTTTCGTTATAATTTTACAGGGAAAATCGAAGCGGTTACATTATGTGGAAGCGGAGACACAGAAATAGTAAATAGCGATAAATATATAAAAAAGATAGTAGATTCAATAAAAGAAATGTTACCAATACGGGAGATGAAGGACTAAAATTGAGCAGTCAAAAGTAATCCGTATTACTTATAATTCCAGTCAGAGGAGCTTTCTTACAAAGGCTTCTCTGACTTTATCTGTATAAAAATCATAGAACAATAATAATCTACTGGAGTATACTGGTACAAAAAATACGGATCAACCAGGTATTATCCCGGCTAATCCGTATTCTTTGTACAAATCAATATAAGAGATATCTTAGGGAATGGAATTATACATTCTCCAGATGAATATTTGTAACTCCGCCGGAGATATTTTGTTCTCTCAGCTTTTCATTAGCTAACTTCATAAGGTCTTCTCTGTAGACGGATACTATACCGGCAAGCAGATTGTTAATATCCTGCTGGGGCAGCTCTCGAAAAGCAGCTTCTAGCATCCTTTTAGGGGCATCCCCTAACTTCTCAAGCAGAAGGGCAACTTCCTTTGATTTGGCATCCTTATTGGATAGATTCTCAAGCAGCATGAAAAATGGTAATACCCAAGAAAGAATACCATATCAACATGGCAAATGTATGGAACCGGTTATTGGGAATGAGCAACAATTAAAACTATAAAATTACATATATTGACATAATGGTAAGGTTTTGCTATATTTATAAAAAGGAAGGTTTTGGAAGGCATATGATTGCTATAACTTTCTTAAATTAATAATAGGGAGATATGGGTTATGAAAGTTAAGAAAAGTAAGATGAGAAGTTATATTTCAGGATTTTTAGTATTAATAATGATTTTCTTTAGTTTAACACCGTTACAGACATTTGCTGAAGTACCTTCAGCATCTGGA
>JAEXGM010000032.1 GCA_023450835.1 Bacillota bacterium
GGATTTGGCCAATTCCGCCAACCTGGAGTTAATTAATAAGGCGGATATCATTTATATCAATGGTAAATCCCATGATTCCGGACTGGTCAGTATCTGGACGAAATTCAATAAGGAAGGATTAACACTATCAAATCCTCCTGCTAATTTTCAAGGTACCAATGACTTGACCTGGGATGCGACAATGGCTATCTTTAACCGTATGGTATCCAAGAACAGAGCGGCCCTTATAATGGATGTTACTTCAGTCTATCTTGGCGGGTCTTCTGATAATAATGCCCATAAACTTTGTATTATGCTGCTTCAGATGGGACCGGCTAATTTCAATCGTTTATTTGTGGCAGCAGATAAAATAAAGACAACTACTATTAACGGAAGAGTGACTGGCTATTATACAGGAAAAGATGGAAATCAGACTATTACGCAATGGGGACAGAGTACCTTCCCTGATAATGGTGAGGGTACTAAGTATGGTGACCTCGTATTTAAGAATCCTTATATTACATCAAGTAATATCACAGCTGGTGAAGGAGTCTATACTTATAACGGAGATATGAGCCTTCTGGAAAACCTGGGGCAGCAGAATATCAGTGAAATAACAGTAACAAAGGATGCCTTTGATTTTTATGAATACTATGATAAATATGAGAAAGCAGGAGCCAATCCAAACGCAGCCAGAAGAACTTCCCTGTCGCCTGCGGATGCAATCTATTTCATACTGCATCAAAAGTTTGACTGGGCGGACAAGACAGAATTAAATATTCTGGAGATAGAGCCTTATGATAGCTTTATCTATGGCTCTGCCGGCTGGGAAGCCAGATACCGGAAGTTCTTCCCTTATTTTATGGGGACGGCTTCGGATATCCATGTTACCACTATGACAACCTATGATTATATCGGAAAGATTGAGGATATCAATTCAAAGTACGATATGATTCTTATTGGTCTGAATACCGGCTATAAGAATATTACAAAATATAATGATACCAATCTGAAAGGTAAAATCTACCTCTCAATTGGAGATAAGGTAAATACAGACAGTTCCATACGCTATTCCGGAAATGACCTGACAAAGAAAAAATTAGAACAGTTAAAAACCTTTATGCAATCAGGCAAACCCGTAATGTTAGCCAGCGGTTTTTATACGGATACGACCCGGGCTAAAGTATCTGCTACCGTGGATAAAGCTACTTATGTGTATGATCTTGCCGATGTTATAAAGCAGTCAGGGGTCACAGTTAATACGGAACAGGAGCAGACAGACTATCGTGCCCAGTACAAGGACAAAATATTTTATGAAGATAATTTCAACAGCTATGTCCTGGAGAAGAAAATGGTGGATTCATCCTGCAGTTTAGAATTTGCCAATAAGACGGATGCTTCCATGTATCCGGTACCCTATAGCTATACCACCGAATCGGACGGCTCTATATCCACAGTGAAATACAATGGCAGTAATACCTTAAAATACAGGTTCAGGATTAAAGGTTCAGCGGAGGCTTATTCGATAAAATTGTTTATTGACAATAACGGTGACGGTAAATATAATGGCTCTCTCGATACACAAACAACTGCAAAGCAGGAGATTATCAGCGGTTTGACTATAAAAGATGACTCCAATGTGAGTATCAATGCCAATACCTTAAAGACGAATACCTGGTATACCTTATCCAGACATCTGGACGACTCCTACCAGGGGATTATTCCCTGGAAATTGGAAGTGAATGCAGTTGCCAGTACATCCATACGAGCCAGCGAGGTCAATTATACGGTAATTAAGCAGACCAGTGAAGCCAGCAAGGTTCAGATAAATGTATTGCAGGTGGTAATTGACGCTGGAACAGGCGACCAGTCGACTACCCTTAATATGCAGACAGATACAAGGTTTCAGAAATACATCAGCTCTGTGCCAGAATATAAGGTCAATATAACTTTTATGAGCAATTCCCAGTTCTTAAGCCTGTATAGGAACTGTACGGGCACTGCGGCGCCTGGCAAATATGATTTTCTGGACAACTATGATATGCTTATTCTGGGATTTCGAGATTGCTGCAGCTACACCCATAACCAGTATGCCAACCAGAATATCCTCGACTTTATCAAACAGGGCAAGAGCGTAATATTCAGTCATGATGTCATCTGGGATAAGGATGCGGGGCAGGTGCGTCTGTATAATGATATGCTCAGAAAGCTGATGTCTCAGGACCGTTTTAACTTTACAACAGGAGTCCGCGATAACAAACAGCCAATTTATTACGATGACAGCGCCAATAGCCTTATCTTGAATTCTATTAAGATTTACGATGACAGTGCGACGTTAACGAGCGGAACGGATAAATATTGGAAGTTCTACCCGGATAACAGTAACAAATTATATTGGAGAAGCGGCAATGATTACAATTATGACCGCAGTGAAGTTACAACGAAGAACTGGAATACTCTTTCCTTTATGGAGACCACCAGAATATCTGTTGCCAATAGAGGACAGATTACTCAATATCCTTTTAATATTGCGGATACCATATCAATTTCCACTACTCATACCCAGTATTACCAGCTGGATCTGGAGCAGGACGATATGGTCGTATGGTATAATCTCTCGGATAACAGAAGCAGGTTAAATGGTGGGAATAATGACGGATTCTATTCCTCCAGAGAGAATGATTCAAGAAACAACTACTATATTTATAATAAAGGAAATATAACCTATACCGGTCTGGGGCATACTGTCAACCTGACGGATGATGAAATCAAATTATTTATCAATACCATGATAAGTTCCTATCGTGCGGGAACGGCCAAGGCTAAGATAATAGTTACAAATAAGGATGTTTATACAGGAGATGCCAGCCAACAGTATCTGTTTATCAATTCTGATTCGGATACTATCAGCACAACGGACATCAGCCAGGTGAAAAATATATCTTTTAAGATAGAAGATGAGAGTGTTGTCAGCACCAGTGACAGAGATTATTATGCATCCTATTATGCGGTAGTACCGGACCCGGCTGACAGTACGAAAACTATCCGGATACAATTAAATCCTCAGGGGGACTCTGCATCCACCGGTGTCCTGCCTACAAAAAATATAGATACGGGTGGAACCTGCACTGTTGTAGCCGGCAAAGGCACCAAATTAAACTCAGACAATGAATTCTCTATAGATGTACCCTTAAAGTATTTTAATGGCGCAGGAAAGCTTCTGATAGAAATGGAACTGACATCCGTTGGAATCAATGAAGACGGAAACACAATTGAACAGAAGAGTACAACTCAAGTGAATCTAATTACAAAGCCGTTTTTTGATTTGGATTAGGGTATTATAGTATATTTGCAAGCACCTGCTTTCATCTGGCAGGTGCTTTGTATTGGAACAGCCTTCGTAAGCATTTTATTTCTGTTACTGTTCAAGGTCACCTCTGAACAGTAACAGAAATTTTGTTATCAATTAAAATGTTGTAAATTTACTATTTATTCTTGAAATGTTTATAGTATAATGTTAAAAAGGAGAATGCATTTATGAGGAATTAAGAAAATAGGCTTGAGATACAGGTACGAACAAAATTATATTAAAAATCATATTCAAATTCTGGCAGAAATTCATTAAAAATAAAATCATCTCTCATATTATAGGTAACAGAAAAATCCGTTAAGTAAAGTTTTGTAGATGTTTGTTAAAAAACAAATATCACAAAAATCAACATTGGAAGATAATGTTATCAACAAAAAATGGGGTGATATTTATTCTATGTCAGACTTCATATTAGATTACGATATTCTTGAATTGATTGTTGAATATTCCAAGGCCTTGGGAAAACGGTCAGAAGAATATGGAGAGAGCCTAGATAAGAAGATTATAGCGGCGATTGAAAATGTTACCGGGGGCTCATCTGGAAACTTAATAAATGCAAGTAATTCGGTTAGTGAAAAAATCAAAGTCCTGAAGCAAAAGTCCGAAGACTTCCATCAATTTGCAGTAAAGATTTCAAGTCTGCTAGAAGTGGCACAACAGACGGATCAGGAAGTGGCAGATGCTATTGCAATACAAAGAGACAACTTTTTAGGACATCATAAACCCCTTCGAATAGAGAATTGGAAGGAAAAGCTGTTGGATTTATTAGTGGATTTCGAAATCAGCAGCTCTCTTCTGACAGTAATTTCGGAAGTATTAGATATGCTTCCTGATGTCTTTAAATCTTTAAAAGGTACCATTGGGGACTGGTATAAAAGTGTGGAAGGTAGGGCAATAAGTACAGGAACGCCAGTAGGTGCAGGAACGGTTGGAATACCGGGTTGGATACCTGCTTATGGAAATGAAAAATTTCCTGTCTTGAAAAACGGCAAGGGGATTGGTAAATCAGATTTAAATGACACTATATTGAAATGGTATGAATACCCCGGAATAGCTGGGAACGGTTCAACTAAAAATGTAGCGACAGAGAAACCGGAATATACAATTGGGCCTGCAACAGGAGATTATGTTCCGGTACCGGATTACCCTCAATTAGGACCTGCAGCAGCTTTGGCACTGGGATTTGATTCCGCTGCTACAGGTGGCATGGTCGTAAGTGTTATGAATGCGGTAAACACACTTATAGGTAAACCATTAATCACTAAGGAAGTCATTGATTACAATAAGAAAAATACCTATGATTTCGCAGAGAGGTATAAAATGGCGCAAGTGGTAGGTATTGGTTCTGTAGCATATGCAATGACTGCAGGAGCAACTGAAGGTGCCATTATGAAAGAGGTTCCTGAGGGGTCGGAGAACCTTAAGCCTCAAGGTCTAATAGATGAACTTGCTAATAGTGGAGTCAAATATAATCCAGATGATGTTGTTTCGATTATTAAAAATTCAGATGGCAAACTTATGTGGTTAGAGAATGGAAACAGTAAGGCTGGATTACAACATATTTTGGAAAGGCATGCAGATGATTTTGTATCACAGGGAGTTAATAATATACCAAATCTGCTAGAGGATGCATTGTCAACTAATCCAATAAAAACAGGAAGCAATGCCAAAGGCTTATTTGCAGATTATTCACTAAATGGAAACTCATATAGAGTCGCATATGGAACAAATGGTTATATTGTATCTTTTTATCCAATTGATTAAAGGAGTATTTTATGTATAAAGTGATTTTTATAGAAGAAGATGAAATGACAAGAAATATAAAATTAGAAAATACTGAGACCGGTACAATTGATGAGTGCTTTGATGACTCAGCATTGGTAGGAGATAATTGCTTTGATTTTATGGAAATAGGTAAGGAATATAATTGCAAAATTAGACTATTTGGAAATGTAGTAAAAGAAACGGCGAATAAGGTGGTACAGTGTCAAATCTTTTACAGAAATACATCTGTTGGAACTGCAAATATGGTTAAAGTATTGGTAAATAATGATGAATATTATATACCTCAAAAAAAACTTAGTGAATTGGGAGATTTGGAATTATTTTATTTTAGATATTCAAGAAAAGATTTAATACAAGTTAACGATGTTATCCATGCAGATTTGTTATAGTGAAAATAGAGGTGCTTATTTATTTTTATCAATAATAATTTTCAAACCCAAAACACAGCAAGATTACAATTTGTTGTGTTTTGGGTTTGAAGAAATAGGAGATTATAATTTGTCAATAAACTTTAGAACTTTTATTCCATTGATAAATCCATACTGATACAGATAACCTTTTAAAGCAAGTTGGCTTATAAGGGAGTCAATGTAGTCCTCAATTAATGCCTTTTCTTTACTTGGTGAATTTTCAATGAAAATCTCGGACTGTAGAATCCTGTCATCTTCCTGTTCAGATTTATCAGGTTGACTTTTATGAAATACATCAATTAACATGTTGATGCGTTCCTAAATAAACATATCCAGTAATTCCTGATCGATCATAATGCTTCCCTCCTTTTGAGAACATACGATACCGAAATAGTGTCAGAAAGTCGATACCAGAAACTACTGGATTTAGTATGCATTATGAAGATGCATATATTCAGTATCATCCAGGAGCAGGACACCACGGTGAATTACCGTATTTTAAAATTTCCAATGGTGAGATAGGAACAGTTCGTTATTACATAAATGGAGAGGGGGTTAATTAATGAGTAATAATATAGAGACTGAGGAATTGATGTTATTTTATGATAGGTTGATTGAAAATGTAAAACAGATCACTCTGACCGCATCGGAACAAATTGACAAACTTAAAGGATTTGCAGTAGCAGATGAAATAGCATCAGATTTTAGTGATATCGCTAAGCCATATGCTGTTAAATTATTTGAAAACGGATGGTTATCAGATGAAC
>JAEXGM010000257.1 GCA_023450835.1 Bacillota bacterium
GACGCTCAAATCATAATATACAGCTATCCAATTAGCTTACTTTCAGTTTGAATTTTTGAATAGCCTTTTCATCTTCCGCATCAACTTTTGCTATAATAGCGCCAAGTCCCTGCATCTTTCTTTCAAAGTTCTCGTAACCTCTTTCAATATACTCAACCTGTTCTACAAGAGTAAAGCCCGTAGCAGTAAGTCCGGCTATTACAAGGGCCGCTCCTGCTCTTAGATCAGGGGCACTGACGATGGCACCGGTAAGGTTCTTAACGCCAACAATAACCGCTGTATTTCCTTCCACCTTGATGTTTGCTCCCATTCTGGAGAGTTCATCCACATAGCGGAGTCTGTTCTCAAATAAAGTCTCTGTTACGATACTGGTCCCTTCGGAAGTAACTAACACTGCTGCTATCTGAGGCTGCATATCCGTGGGAAATCCGGGATAAGGCAAGGTCTTAACGTGAGTATGTCCAAGCGTTCCCTGCGCATTTACCCGAATTGCATCATCATATTCTTCTACCTGTACTCCAATTTCCAGGAGCTTGGCTGTCAATGCTTCCAGATGCTTTGGTATAACATTTTTAATCAGGACATCTCCTCTTGTAGCAGCGGCTGCAAACATGAAAGTTCCGGCTTCAATCTGGTCAGGAATTATGGTATAGTCCGTTCCGTTTAATTTTTCCACGCCTTTAATGCGGATAACATCCGTTCCGGTACCTTTAATATTGGCACCCATACTATTTAAGAAGTTCGCAACATCTACAACATGGGGCTCCTTGGCAGAGTTTTCAATAATAGTAACACCTTCCGAAAGACAGGCAGCAAGCATGATATTGATGGTAGCTCCAACACTGGCGCAATCCAGATAAATATGATTTCCCTTTAAGGTATCGGCCTTGGCTTTTATCATTCCATGTTCAATTTTAACAACGGCACCCAACGCTTCCAGACCCTTGATGTGCTGGTCAATTGGCCTGCTGCCGATATTACAGCCACCGGGTAATGCTACCTGAGCTTTTTTATATTTTCCTAACAGTGCTCCCAAAAGATAATAAGAAGCCCTGATCTTACGGATAAAATCGTAATCAATTCCAATTTCGGAATCAATGTATTTTCCGTTTACCCTGACAGTATGCTCGTCTATTCTTTCCACTTTAGCGCCGATTTCTTCAATTGCCTGTAAAAGCACATTAATATCGCCGATATCCGGTAAATTGCCGATAACCACCGGTTCGTCTGTCATAATAGCCGCACATATAATTCCTAGTGCCGCATTTTTTGCGCCGCCAATAGTGACCTCTCCCTGTAAGGCCCTACCGCCTTTTATAATATACTGTTCCATCGCACACCTCTTTATCAGCTTACTTCCACATAAAATTAAAACCTCTTTCCCTTATGCTAAACGCAAAGAGGTTATCACATCATTTGCTCTATATAAATTCATTTGTATTCGTTCCAAAATAACATCTTGCTCATAGACCCTCTTGATTATACCATAACCTCAAGGTTTGTAAATAACTTTTTCACCATTTTCTGTAACCCGGTGCACTGCCAAGCTACTTTTCAATAAAGCTATGGATTTCTTCTGCTATCTTTTCCATAAGCTCCTCTGAATTCAACTGTTCCCCATCCACTGTAATATGTGCATATTTTTCATAAAGGGGGCATCTCTCTTCGTAAAGCATTTTAAGATCCTGTCCTTTTCTTAAGACAACTCCCCTTTGCTTTATGTTTCCCAGGCGGTCGGTAATTGTATTCAGTGACAATTTAATATACACAACAATTCCGACTTCACGAAGGTGTTCCATGGCTTCTTTTCCATAAATAACACTTCCGCCTGTAGCAATTACTGTATTTACAGTATCTATTTCACTATTAATCTGATTTTCAATAGCCAGAAAACCATCTATTCCTCTTTTGTCAATGATATCCTTTAATAATTCGCTTTCCTGCTCCTGAATTAATAGGTCGGAATCAAGAAATTGATACCCCAAAACCTTAGCAAGGATAACTCCAATGGTACTTTTACCGGCTGAAGGCATTCCAATTAAAACTACATTTTTCATAGGCATGTCCTTTCGCACATAATGTAGTGATTATAACATCTTTATTACTCCTAGCCAAGTATTTTTTATTTTTTCCCGAATGGCGTGATTTCATCCTGATTATTTTTTTACACTATATCCAAAAGTTCCCATAAGTTCGCCAAGACCATAGTATTCTCCATGGGAATAAACAACCGGCTTTGCTTTGTTTAAGTCAAATTTACCTTTTTCATTCATATAACGGCTATCTGCATGAACTCCCAGCACTTCTGCCAGAAACATATCATGGGAGCCAAGGGGAATAATCTCCTTTAGCCTGCATTCGATATTAACCGGTGCTTCTGCAATACAGGGTGCATCGACATGGACTCCTTTTACAGGCGTTAATTTCATCTCTTTGAACTTATCTACGTCCTTACCGGATTTGACTCCGCAGTAATCTGCTGCCCGTACCAGGCTCTCATTGGTCAGATTTATTGTAAATTCACCGGTATCTTTAATAATACCATAGGAATGTCTTATCTTTCTAAGGGAAATATATACCATTGGCGGATTGGTGCAAACTGTTCCCGTCCAAGCCACCGTAATAATATTGTTCTTTCCGTCTTTTCCTTTACAGCCTACCATAACAGCAGGCAGGGGATAGAGCATATTCCCCGGTTTCCAAAATTCCTTATTCATCTTTTCTTCTCTTTTCATATTTTCTGTCCAGATACCATCCCGAACTTTAAAAGCAGGAAATTATCTCTCAAATTTCGACACTATCATTTTTAAACATTCTATTGTATAATAATTTACAGGAAAGCAATATTCGATTTAAAGTTCGCCATCATTGACAAACTCAGGATGTACGGCGCACATACCGATAAACAATACAATTCAGTTAAGGAGGCATGAATATGGCTGACAACTTGATTTTAATTGAATCCGTAACACAGAATGTTCAGGATAAAGTGAAACAGTCCCTTAAATTCCGCACCGGCAAATTTGTCTGGCGCATTAAATTTACCGCTCCCCTTGATCCAGCAACCGTTAATAATAGAAATCTTTATGTAACCACCTTGAATCAGTTACCTTTAAAGACCTATATCCGCTATGATACTATCAATAAGTATATAGAAATTGAACCTTTAGAGCCCTATTCCCAAAACGAATCTTACATATTGACCATAACAAAGAACGTAAAATCAAAGGGCGGCAAGAATCTTAAGACTCCTGTTACCCTTCAGTTTAAAATTCAGGACTGATAGACCCAGGCCTTACACTGGCTTTATCGGAATCAATTCTCCTGTAAAGCCAGCATCAGCGCCGGTATAACCTGTTTCTTTCTCGATACTACATTCTCAAGGTGAAATACCTTATCATTCTTATTAAAATGGAAGGTATTTACAAGCAGTTCCTTGGCTCCTGCTCCCTGGTACAGGAACTCGGTGGAGCCATCCATAATGCTGGTAAGCATAAAGAACAGCATCTCCACACCATGTTCATGGTAGGCTTTCTGCATATAAGGAACCAGAGATTCTTTTATTTTATCCAGCTCTTCCCTGCTCATTGAACTTATCTGACCCACGCCAAAGGTAATATCTCCGGCAGTAAACTTTTTAAAATCCTGATAGAAAATCTCTTCCGGGCTCTTGTTGGTCAAATCGCTGCCCGCTGCAAACATTCTTGTTGCGTATTCTTCTGCCTTTATTCCCGCTATCTTTGCCAGATTTTCAGCCGCCTGTTTATCCATCTCCGTACAGGTCGGTGAACGGTATACTAAGGTATCCGAAAGAATGGCAGAGCATAAAAGTCCCGCTATCTGTGGTTCTATCTCTATCTGATGTTCCTGATACATCTGATAAATAATCGTTGCCGTGCATCCCAGTGGCTGGTTCCTGAAAAATACCGGGTTGATGGTTTCAAGACTGCCAAGCCTGTGATGGTCAATGATTTCTAATATTTCTGCGTCTTCCAGTCCGTCAACTGCCTGAGACTTTTCGTTATGGTCCACCAGAATAAGCTTCTTTCTTCTGGCTCCCAAAAGGTTACGTCTGGATATCATTCCATAATAATACCCGTCTTTATCCAGTATAGGAAAATCCCTGTGCCGCTTCTGAGCCATGATACCCTTTATATCTTCAATATAGTCTTCCTTTGTAAAATAAAGAATATCTTCGTCCGTCATAAAGAAGCGGATCGGTATGCTCTGATTAATCAGTCTGGCTGCGGTAAAAGTATCATACGGAGTTTTTATAATAATACAGTTATTGTTCTGAGCCATCTTTGTAATAGTTTTGGACACACTGGCGCCGTCACAGACAATAATACAGCTCGCATTCATCTCAATAGCACAAAGCTGGGATTCATAGCGGTTTCCCAGAATCACCACATCATCTTTTTCAATGTAATTTTCCATAAGGTCGGGATTTGCCGCTGCAATTAATACTTTTCCGTTATGAAAGGTTTCTTCACCGGTTCCTACAATCAGCTCCCCCTCCAGGGTCTCTACCAGATTTCTGCAGGGTGTTGCGGCTTTTGTAAGTATCCGGTTATCGTATACATCCATATAGGATTTTGTAATATCCCCTACCGTAATAAGTCCTTCCAGATGATCTTCGCCATCTACGATAGGAAGCGTAACCACATTACTCTGCCTCATATAAGACCAGGCTTCCTTTAAGGAAATCCCATTCTTAACCCCTTTTGTCCTGCGGACTTCAATATCCTTGACCTGGGTGCGGACATCCGGCAGATAACTTGGCGCGCTGACCTTAAAAGCTTCCAGTACAAATTTAGTTTCCGAATTGATATGCCCCGCCCTTTTTGCGACGTAATCTTCTCCGGTCAGCTTTTGTTTCAGATGCGCATACGCAATAGCTGAACAGATAGAGTCCGTATCCGGATTGACATGTCCGATTACAAATATCTGGTTTCCCATCCTGTTATAATTCCTCCGTTACATTTTCCCTGTGTAAAATTTTTCTTTTTATCGATTTTACTACGTTGCATTTTCTCTGTACAAAGTTTTTCTTTCTATCAATTTACTACGTTACATTCTCTGTACAAAATTTTTCTTTCTATCAATTTACTACGTTACGTTCTCTGTACAAAATTTTTCTTTCTATTAATTTACTACGTTACATTCTCTGTACAAAGTTTTTCTTTCTATCAATTTACTACGTTACATTCTCTGTATAAAATTTTTCTTTCTATTAATTTACTACGTTACATTTTCTGTGCAAATATCCTCTTTCGTAATATATAACAAATCCTCTTCTGTAAGCTTTCCGCTGTTTAGTATATCCCCTAACAAGGTCTTATATCTTTCTTCGGCGGCCTTTTTGGTTTTTACTGCGATTTTCATAGCTTTCGCATATGCCTCGCGGTCATTTCCTGCGGTTGCCGCTTCAATTGCACTCGCAAGGGCTTCTTTTGCTTCACCTTTTAATTTGTAATTATTGTTTTCCAGATACCCTCCGGCAAAGACTACCAACTGTCTTAAAGTATATGTAGTAAGAGAAATTTCATAAGCAAAAAACTCTTTCAGGAAAGGAAACTCTTCTAAAAAGCGATTGACCTCTTCTTTACTTCCTTCCAGAACAGCGAAGATATTATCCCTCATCTCTTTGAAAAAAGAATATAACCGCTTTGCTGTCTCTGCCTGAATCACTCCCGGATTCTCTATAATAAGAGAACTGCCATAAAGTTTATCTTTCTGCTTTCGTATATCTACTTTATTTAAATTTTCACCGGATATCTTAGCAATTCTATCTGACTTAATCCAGTTCAGATAATACAATCCTTTGCAGACTTTTAAAGCCAGAGAGGTTTTACCGCTCTGCCTCTCTCCTATAATACACAAAAACCTGCTGTTAGAAGAATCAGAAAGGATGCCCTCAAGACTATGACGGAATTGCCCTTTCACTTCCTCCGTAAGAAGAAATCCGCCCAGTTCTTTGCGATAATCAAAAGATGCCTTTTCAAACAAAGTGAAGATACTCTCTTCCTCCGGTTTTCCCTGTACTTCTTTTTCTTCTGCTGCTGCCTTTTCCTGCGTTTCTCTTTCTTCCTCTTCGGCAAAGATATTTTGATT
>JAEXGM010000034.1 GCA_023450835.1 Bacillota bacterium
TCTCCATCTGGAATAGTCATTCTTATATTTCCATTCAGACTCAAATTATTAATAGCAAAGTCTATGAGTTGCGGCTTGAAGTAATCGTAATCAGTGTCAATACAAAAGTAAGCATCACCAAGACCATGGTCATGTGATACAAGTCCTACTATTTTTCCGTTATCCTCAACAATACCAATACGCGACTGGGTCATGCTCATATGCGGCCCGAACTGCCACACCCACCTAGCCCACAAACAGTTCGGAGCAACGACTTTATCATGATTAATGCGTATGAGAAAATCGCATATCTTTTTATAGTCATCGGAATACCCCGTCTCGCTAGTATAGTTTCTAATTTGTATACTCATAATTTTCCCCCTATATTTTAGATAATCTATTTATATAGGAATTTAAAATTAAAGTATATGCTCAAATTATTTTAAAACAATTTTTACATAAAAGCCTGTGAAGTAAAGAGTTAATAGATACTCCTTCTACACAGGCTTTTTATCATTACTTATATACTATTTTTTGATCTCTTCCGGAGATGAATGGAAGAAACATACTCATAAGTGTTTAGAGTTCCGAAAATGAAAAATCGCCAGAAGCCTCATAAATATAGGACATCTGACGAAAATAGTTAAGCGCGAGACGGGATTCGAACCCGCGACCCTCGCCTTGGCAAGGCGATACTCCACCACTGAGCCACTCGCGCACGTTTGTAATTTATCATCCGGTAACTGGTAAGTCACCTGGCGAACACAAACAATATTATAGTACAAGCATAATTATATGTCAACAACTTTTTTATTAACGTTCGAGAAATCTTGTTCTTATGGTCATGTTAGGTTTCTCACCTATCTGGTATTCATCGACCTTCAAGGCATTTTTCATCTCTGCACTCATAGTATCCGCGCAATTACGGCATAAACGACCATATTTTATACTTTCTCCGCATACTTCGCAATTTATAAAAATAGGCGAATCGTCTGATATAATCAAACGCCCGTCTTTTAGATAACTCTTAATTCTTATTACTCTTACTTCCGTCTCCTTGGAAACTTCCATAATTGTGGCAGAAGGATGTTCATAAATATAGTTCTTTACTGATTGGAATTCTGCTTCATCTTCTTTTTTACAAGCCTCACAAATACATTTTCCCACACCCGAATATATAAACATATTTCCACATCTTAAGCAGCTCTGTAGTCCGCCATTTTTTTCCATGCTCTAATCCCCCTAACCTGTTATCCGTCCTTGGCGGGACAATTATGTAATAATCTTCTGGCATTTTCTGCATATCTTCCGTATTATATTAGCATATTTAAGGCTTAAAGTAAACTGTCCAAAAATAAAATGTTAAAAATTATAGTTATTATTATCGAATTTTAGAGGCATTTAAAATTAATTACAATACAGAAATATTAATAATGAAAATTATACATAATAACAGCAAAATATTTATTACATTTTACCTTTCCCTGTTGCTTCATGTAGAATTTTGTATTATATTAGTAACAAGAGATAAAATACTATGAGCTTTATACTTCTATTTTATCCCTGGATACAAGGCAGCAAATGTTTAAAGTAATCCTCTGTTATCTATAATTATCAGGAAAGTACAATCTGGTACTTGTACCCCTCACTAGTATCCGATTGCTTTCAATATAAAACATTTTGTTTCCCCTCAATTATTTAAAACACCTCCTACCAGTAAACAGTTCTACTGTTTCACTCTTAGGAGGTGTTTTAAATTCCTCACAATATGTCGAACAGAATCTTTATCTGCATAGGCGTTCATTTCCTACAGGAAGTATATCATACCGGTTTTTCCCTATTGCTTTTGATTGATACATTGCCTTGTCTGCATTTATCAGTAATTCTTTTATATTGCTTCCATGACAGGGGTATAAGGATATCCCCACGCTTGCTGTAATACTGATGTCATTTCCAGGCAGAATAAATGGTTCTTCAAACATCTTCACAAGCGCTTCAGCCGTCACTATCGCTTCTTCTACCTTTGTAATATGCTCATGCATAATAATATATTCATCACCGCCATAGCGTGCTGCCATACTAAATATGCTTTTATTTAAGCATAGTCGGTCTGCTACTGCCTTTAAGAGCTTATCGCCGCTGTCATGTCCCAGCTTATCATTTATTGCTTTAAAGGAATCCAAATCAAAAAATAAGTAGGCTACCATTTCATTGGATTTTCTTGCCGATTCGTTTGCCTCATCTGCTGCTTTTATAAAATATGTCCTGTTAGGCAGTTTTGTAAGCTGGTCAAAGTATGCCATGTAATATAGTTTGTCATCCTCAAAGAAGCGGTTTACTAACTTGCCTATATAGGAAGCTATCATAGATTTTTGCTTTCTTAATTTGTTTACTGCATTGGTTCCCCGTACCGTAATTGTACCAAGAACTTCTCCCTTTTCCTTTAGCTCCAGTATTAGCTCCGGTCCATTTTCATGAGTTTTACTATTTTCTTTTCGCCAGTGATACTCTGTGAATTCCTCCCCGGCGGGTGCTTTGTTTATCTTTAATACAACATGTTCGGCATTCAAAAAGCTTCCCAACAGCTCCGTCAGCATATTGAAATTATCCTTTTGCCTTCGTTCCCTTGTATCCATAAACATCACTGAAAGATTAAATAATAATGCCTGTATACTTCTTTCCCCTTGGTTATTTAACTGATTCCATAGTAAATAAATAATAATAAAAAAGAATAAGATCAGCATAATGCTGCTAATATCCACTCTATCAACTCCTTAATCCATTAATGACCTTTGCCACCGTATTGCTTCCAGATATAATGTCATATATCTTTCTGCCGACAACTGAGAATAATCTATATTCGATAGTTTGTCCCACTGTGCCTGCTCAAGAGCAAGAGTAGTATCGAGGTACCATCGAAGCTGATTATTTTTACCCAACAGCGCCTCTCTTACCTCCACAGATAAAGGAAGACCAACTAACGCTTTGTCCATACTGGTGTTCATAAGTACATCTACAGATGAAAACATGCCTGCGATAAAATAATCTGATTCACTAGCTGTATGTAATTCTTTTGCTAACAGTGAAAGCATCTTCCCCCGAACAACAGATGTTTTTACAAGTTCCGCATTCTCCGGACTTTGTACTCCTCTTAACATCATCAGATATACCCAACGCTTAATCTCTTCCGTACCCATGAACATCAGTCCCTGCCTGATATTCTTTATTCTGTACTTGGCTCCATAATATACGGAATTGGACATCTTTAAGAATTTATAGGAAAGTCCTACGTCCTGCTGAATAATTTCAGCAATTTTATCATAGTCAATGGGTTCAATATTAAGAACATTTACAATACGGACAAGATTGACATTTAGTGCCTCTATCTCTTTTAAGTTCTCCATAAGGGGTTTGCTGAAATAGTACCCTTGGAATAGCTTGAACCCCATATCCATCGCGCGCTGGTGCTCTTCTCTGGTTTCGACTTTTTCTGCAAGAAAGATTGTTTTCTTTCCAAATTGATCGATAATTTTTTGTATACCATCACCCTTGATAGCAGGAAATTCAACTTTTATAATATCAGCCATTTCAATTAGCGGCAAATACTCTTTTGTATACTGTTCCAGGACGAAATCGTCCAAAGCCAGCAGATACCCCTTCTCCTTTAGCTTCTTACAGGCCGCTATTATCTTCTCATTTGGTTCAACTCTCTCCAAAATCTCTATCACTACCTGATCTTTGGGCAATAGATATGCTAATTCATTTAAAATAAGATTCTGAGAGAAATTAATAAAGCCTTTCGTTTCATCTGTCA
>JAEXGM010000064.1 GCA_023450835.1 Bacillota bacterium
TCATATATCTTACTCACATCTGCAATCTCCCCAGACGCGATAATCTCACCCTTCTCCAAAAGAATCGCCTTATTGCAGATCTTTTGCACCTGTGCCAAAGAATGGGATACAAAGAGCACTGTAACACCTTTATCAAACATTGACTGAATCTTAGCTTCACATTTCCTCTTGAATTTTGCATCACCAACAGCCAAAACCTCATCCAATATCAAAACATCCGGTTCCACAATTGTTGCAATTGCAAATCCCAATCTTGATTTCATACCGGAGGAATAATTTTTTAACGGCACGTCAATGAACTTGCCAAGCTCGGAAAAGGCTATAATCTCATCATATTTCTCAGCAATAAACTCCCTCGGATACCCTAATACTGCTCCATAGAGATATATGTTCTCAGCTCCCGTATAATCCGGCTCAAAACCGGCTCCAAGCTCCAGTAAGGGAGCAATCTTTCCTCTTACTGTCAGACTGCCTTCTGTAGGCTTTAATACACCTGCTATAATCTTAAGAAGTGTACTCTTTCCGGCACCGTTTAACCCCAGTATTCCAAGGCGGTCACCTTTCTCGATAGTGAGATTAATATCTCTGAGAGCCCAAAACTCCGTATATTTTAATTCACGCTTTATAAATTTTATAAAATATTCTTTCAGGTTATCCACCTTCTGAGAAGCCAGATTAAACCTCATACTTACATTTTTAACTTCTACTGCTGTTTTCATGATAATCCTCCATGTGACGCACTTTGCAGATTGTCGCAATCTGCTGCGTACTCAAATCAAAAGTGAAAAGCCTTCTCACCAGCCTATTATACGTGTAATATGAATTCATCCTGTTTCTTATAGAAGATAATTAATCCGAAGACTAAAAACACAAGACTGAACAACGCGGATAACTTCAATGCCCTCATATCTAAAGGCTGGCCAAATATAGCATTTCTGAAATTCACAATTACATTATAAAGAGGATTTATCTCTAACAACCAGCCATACCCGCTTGCTATAATCCGCTCTGCCGGATAAAAGATGGCTGCTGTATACATAACCAACATTAATGCTACGGACCAAATATATTCCAAATCTCTAAAGAATACTGAAAATGTAGCAAGTATCAATCCTAGACCATAACACATAATCGGCAGCATTAATAACGGAATTATCGCTTCAAATAAATATAGGGTCGGTCTTACACGAAGCACTGCAGCTACAGATATCAATACTATCAGTGATATTAGAAAAGTGACATAATCACTTAATACACTGGATAGAGGATACATATATTTGGGTACATATACCTTCTTAATCATGCTGCTGTGTGACCGGATAGATTTCATGGAGACCTTCGTACTATTGGAAAAGAAGGAGTACATTAATCTTCCTGACAGAATATATACAGGAAAGGTCGGATCACTGCTTCTATGCAATAAGCTTCCGAATACAATTGTAAGTACTATCATAGTTAACAGTGGTTCAATCAATGTCCATAATATTCCCAAATAAGAATGCCTGTATTTAAGGGTTACTCCCTTTTTGACTAATTCGCCCAGTAAAAAGCGATATTTTTTAAAATTATTAATATGCTTTATCAATTTAACACCTTGGCCTTTCAACCTTATCCCTTTTTCAAGTCATTATAGCTTTCTAACAAATGATCAATAGGCTCTTTATCCAGCCTTCCAAAGAAGTTCATGCGCTCCGGTTTATAGGGATTGGGCTTCTTATGGTTCTTGCGAAAAGCATCTTTAACATTGCTTTCTTTCCATATGAAATTATCCTTAATACCGTTCCAAAAAGCCTCTCCCTTCTCATTGTTAACCATGAGAAGGCTTGCTCCTTTATTATCAAACATAGAGGGATCAATATCTTTTATACCCCAGAAATCTCCCATTGTGAAATCTCCTACGCGGTTCTTGTGAGTAAAACCGCACTTACTGCAGCAAGGCCTTGATATATAATCCTTTGAAAATGACCTATAATAGTCATTCTTTCTTGTACTTGTAGTTATGGACTTACCGTTTGCAAATTCAATAACCATACTGGCATCTGTACTCAGCCAGCCTTTACTCTTGTTACGAAACTGCAGATTCGTAACTTTTGAACCGTGCTTTTTATTCAGGAATTCAATATATTGACGGAATACCTTCGGAGACGGTGATGCATGGCATAAAATTTCACTTATGATTAGGTTATCGTAATCCTTCTTAAGATAAGAGCGCAGCCCTGCACACTCACAGGGTAATCCGGAATAAAGAACTGTTCTTCCTTCTTGCAGAAGCTTTTTCACTTTAGGAAACATGCCTGCAAAATCACTCTTAACATATTTAGAACCATAAAATGCCTTTACTTCCTCCATGGTATATACAATGTCAGAAACTGCATTCATGTCATTGTCATATTTTACTCCGACAACAGCACCCTGCTTTTCTTCTATTACATATCTGGCTGCTGCCGGGAAGATGGCCCCAGAGGAAGAACCCAGACGTATAGCCTCTTCTTTGTTCATCGCACAATAAACCTTAGGGTATGGTTTCTCATAAGTTACCGTATGTTCATGCTTACGGATACAAGCTCTACTGCAGGCGCCACAATTAATGCATTTCTCATCGGCTACAGGATACAGGAAGCCTTCTTTATCAGGCACCATAGTAATAGCGCCCACCGGACATACTTCCTGGCAAGCTCTGCAGCCATAGCAATCCATCTTGCTGATATCCGTAGGACATTCAACTCTGGTCTGGATGTTATTATTATTCAAGGCATCAAATAAAAATGAAATAGAGAATTCTCTTAATTCTAATATTCTCTTTCTTAACTTCTCCGGTTCCTGTATTTTGAATTGTTCAAAATCCTTAAACTCTTCCGGACTATGCAGCAAATGCGACTCCAGTTCCAGAGAAGTAAGCAAGTCAACTGTTCTGCTTCCCGTATTGGAGTGAAGCATAGAAACAAAGGGTGTTTCATATATGATAGAAAACACCGTACCATGGAAGGAATTCGTAATTACATATTCCGCATTTTCAATTAAACCGAGAAAATCACCAGGTGCACTTGTATAACAACTGCTAATTTCATTCTTAAATAATTTACCGGGCCTTCTCTGTACAATGGGAAGTCCTGTTGCAGTAGATACTCTATTGGCGAAAGCTATTACCTCAGGATTATGCTCCATCATATAGACGAAAATATATTTTTCTTTGATGGAAGGAACTGTCTTTATGACTTCATAATCTTCTTTTGGCAAGAGAAGAGTGGGGTCCAGTACGACATCTACCGGTTTTCCGGATAACTCTTTTACAGCCTTTACTGCGCTCTTTTCTCTTACGGATAATGCGGTAAAGCTTTTTAAACTATTTTGTATTCTTTCATGATAAATAGGTAAAAGATAGTCTTTTCCGATACTGGCAGCATAAGATATCTTTACCTTTTCAGAACTAGCAAAATCCAGAAAATAGGCCGGATCAAATCCGCCTATATGCTCGCTGTTCCATACCTGGTCACTTCCCACAATATAAGCATCCAAGTCAAAGGATGCCTCGGCCAGTTCCTGATAATCGGTATAATCCCCTAACAAATCAAACTGTTTACGAATAAAATGGCTATAATTCTTATATCGCTGAAGGCTCCTTGGATTATCGTATTTTAATTTTAACTCTGCAAGCTTTTTACGAATGCCTTCTTTTCCTTTTAATGGATTATATAAATCATCAATAATAGGAGGATGATAATTTATCACATAAGCTTCAACATGATTTTTCTTAAGCACCCTTTGTAAAGCCCAGGTCTGAAGACTAGCTCCAAAATTATGGGCACTGTGAAATGTAATGACACCAGCCTTCACTACTTTGCCTCCTTTAACAGCACTTCAAGATGAATTGGTGATTCCTCTGTTATAATAACATGAACCGCTTTCTTTAATTCCTCTACACCCTTAAGCTGATTCATCTCCTGCGGAATGACAACAGTCGTATAATTGTTAAGATGATTCAGAGCATAGTCTACATTTTTACGATATTTCTTATCTCTCTTATACTTTGCTTCATCATAGTCAGAGAAACAATAAATCTTCTTCTCAGCAAGAAGCTCAAATTGATGCAGTAAGAATAAATCCATACCTGAATAATTAATTACGGTATCAAAACTGATATTCCCATAGTTCTTAAAGACTTCTCTTTTGGCAAGTGAACTTATCTTACTTCTTGTAAATTTCGTTTCTATACCAAAACGGAAAGTCATTGCAAAAGCCAGGTATTCAAGAAAAGTATTATTTCTTCCCGTAGACAGCGGAATATAACCTATATTTTTGTGAAGCAAACTTAAATTTCTGGAAGTCTTCTTTAAAGAACCAGCCTTAAAATTCAGATATATATGACTGTTGTTATCTTTGTGTTTATTAAGTTCCTTAATAAGCCTTGTATCCTCTTTTGTATCACGCAGATTCTTAATATATATAAGTGTATTTGATTTCTTACTTTCGGAATAATTCTGTGTCAGAAGTCCTGTTTCTTCTCCTAAGAACATGATGTCACATACATTCTTCGCGCAATCAGCAGAATCTAAGCTGCAGAATCTTTCATAAAACTTAGGATAGGAATACTCCTCTTTATTAATCTCCTTCACCAGCTCTTTTACAGTATCAACTTTCGGAAGATCCATCTCATCAAGACCAATATAGATACCTCTATCGCCAAGGTATTCTTCTCTGTCATAAGTAAAGAGAATAATCTTCTTACCTGATACCGCATAATCAAACATAATACTGGAGTAATCAGTAATCAGCATATCACTGGCATTCAGGAAATCATAAGTCTCATAGGATGCAGGGAATTCTCTTACATGGAGTAAATCCCTATAATTAATCTCATTCTTTACAAAGGGATGCAGCTTTACATACAATACCTGATTAGGTTTTAATTTCCTGTCAAGATAAGCCAGGTATCCGAATATTTTAGCTACCTGTTCTTTGTTCTGCTTCTTGTGTAACAGCCCTCTCCATGTCGGCATATACACAATAACCTGTTTATCTGTTAAAAAGCATTCCTTACGTATCTGGTCACGTCTGTCGGTACGATAGAAGCTTGAATTTCTTGGGTACCCCGATAAGAGCACTTTACCTTTATAAGCTTCCTCCAGCATGTAATCTTCAAAGAATACATTCTTTGAAAACTCATTCTGATAAAGAAGATAATCAGCTATATAGAAGTTCCTCTGTACATTTCCCAGTCCATACTCACGATCCTGTACAATTCTGCCCATGGCTTTTAAAGGAGTTCCATGCCAGGTGTTTAAATATACCTGCTCCGGCTTCTTAATATAAAAAGGAGGGAAACTAGTATCTGTAATCAAATATTTTGATGTAGCAAGAGCTTTTAAATATTCATTTGAGTGTAGTTCAATAAACTTCACATAATTAATGCCATAGTTATAAAGCAGCTCTTCATAGGTTTCAAAAAGCTCCTTCTTAAGCACCAGATATATATGAAAACCTCGATAGGCCCCTCTTTTACATTCGTAAATCATATTAAAGATATTACCGGCCAGGTCTTCACCATGTTTGGATTCAAAAAGTATATCTTTTTCCTTAACTGATAGATTCTCATAATATTTCGTATAGCGCATATCAGCCGGAGCATGAAACAGCTTATATACTTTCATTTTCTTGATTTTTTTCCTAATAAGTGTAATTTTCTTGCGGCTTTTCTTAAATTTTGTCCACTTTGTACTCAAACTATTCCACTTACTATGAATACGCATAAGCAGTCTTAGCAGTCTGCCTGGTAAGCGGTCTCTAAGCGTAACATAACGAATAGTTTTTGAACGGTTCACATAATGCTTTAAATGTTTCTTCAAAGACTGAGAAGCAGTGTATTTCAGGTAATGATTAACCGGCCACTCCGGTGCCTGGCTCTCCAAAAAATCCTGAGTAGCATTTATAATATCTATCTTTAAAGGCAGCTGCCCTTTCTTTTCATCGGAATAAAAGGATTCGTAACGGTAAAAAAAATGCCTTACACAGACATATTCCAACTCTTCCTTAAATGTATCATATAGCTTATGTTCTTTCATGAACTGAAATAATAAACTAAATGCCTTTACAATATCCTTCGTCGCTTCTGAGAAACTATTGAGGAACCCGACTTGTGTGGTCTTTCTGTAATTATATAAAGGTTCCGGTACCACACCGATACTCTCTGCAATAGCCATAACTTCAAAAGCAAGCACAAGGTCCTCAAAACGAATTCCTTCCGGGAAACGGATATCTTTTAATAAGCTTCGCTTAAACAGCTTGTCCCAAGGAAATGGAGAAGCATGTACCAGTTCAAATTTTCTCTCAGACATCTTATAGTTCTGGTTCATATAGAAAATTTTCATTTCTTTCTTCTGAAGTTCTTCTTTTCCCGCTACTTCATAAACATTATATCTGGCACACATAACCAAATCATTATTATCTGTAATAGCTTTGGTATATAGCTTTTCAGCCATATCTAACTCTATAAAATCATCGCTGTCTACGAATAAGATATATTCGCCAACAGCTCTGTCTAATCCATAATTACGGGCATGACTAACCCCCCGATTCTCAGTCGTAAACACCTTTACCTTATCGGGATATTTTCTTTCATATTCTTCTAATATTTTAATACTGTTATCCGGACTGCCGTCATTTACTACAATTATTTCAATATTTTCTAAGGTCTGATGAATCAGACTTTCCATACAGACTGTAAGGTATTTCTCTACATTGTAAACAGGTACAATGATACTTACCTTAACCTCATTCATTTCAAAACTCCTCCTAAGGGTCTAATTACCACTAGATTGGATTTTATCATAGAAAATGGGAGAATGCAATAATTATTAAGGATTCTTAAGGAAG
>JAEXGM010000171.1 GCA_023450835.1 Bacillota bacterium
TCTGTTCTTTCAGGTTCCGCTGCTTTAAATTCCGCTGTCTTAGATTCTGCCGTTTCAGGCCCTGTCACATCAAGCTCAGCCTTTAGCTCTTCATCATGAGGTACTGCATTCACAATTTCTTTTTCTCTGTGGTTTGGATAATGGTTCCTTACATCTTCCTCTTTCAGTATCTCCGCTTCTGCTCCAAAGCCCGCGGCCTTTTCCTGATCTGCAATCGGATTGTGGCCGGGCGACTGCAAGGTCTGTTCTTTATTCTCTGCTTTTCCCTCTTCCGCTCCTGACAGATATTCATTTATCTGATCTCTGATGTTTCGGTAATCTTTTGTTTTATCAAGGCCCAGCCTCTGGATTGTTTCATTTCTGTCTTTTGCTTTCAGGATGTGAACCGGATCAATTTCCCCAACGTAATATGCTTTTAGAAGCTTTGCTTTATCTACATATAATCCTTCTCCAAACCAGAGTATAATATCAGAACATTCACGAATACATTTATCTTTTACCCCTGCTTTGTGATAGAGCTTTGCAAGTTCATAAGCCCAGACTTCAATATATTCATATTCCTTTAGCTGCTCCAGGGAGTCTATGAGAACCTCTGCCGGTTCTCCTTTTAATTTATCAATATAATATCGAAATATAAAGCGGTAGGAGTCATGCGGCGCCGCCTTCTGATACCTTAGCAGATATTCCTCTGCCTGCTCCACATCTTTCTGCTTAATAGCCAGTTCCACCATCTGGTAAATAACACGTCTGGTTTTGGATTTTTCATATATTCGGTTAAGAAGCTCCATCGCTTCGTCAAATCGTTCATTTTCTGTCAGCACATCTGCAAGTATACTTAAATCCGTCAGAGATTTTATCCTGTGCAAATCCATGGTGTCAAGGATTCGGGCAGCTCTCTGGTATTGCCCTTCATCTGTTAACTTACGGATTTCTTCTATCTTTACTATATTATCATATCGTTCCATAGCAGCCTCCTTTTCGTCACCAATATTGCAAATATTTGCTTTATTTCATCTATCTTACCATTTTCACTGTATTTATACAAGTTCTTTCCCGGCTCTTTGCGTCGCAAAATCAGATGGTAAATACATGTAAATACCTTTCCAATAGAATCCACCCGGCATTCTGCCCTGCTTTGGAGGACCATTATTTTCCAGGCGCAAAAAGGCCGCTGTAATGTTATACAGCAGCCTTTTAGCTATGCAAATTTATTTACTTTTTCATAATCGGTTATCATGAGGAAAATAAGCTCAGGACTTCTTATAAATCCTTATAGAAACTCAGGGTATCTTTCAGTTCCTGCGTAATTTCTCCGCCTTCCTTCTCGATGGCCCGATACCTTAGTTCTGTGTCCTTAATCTTCTTTATGGTATTTCTTGAGAACCTTTCCATGGCTTCTGAAAACAAAGGCATTCCCTTTAAGCGTTCACGTATTTCCTTTCTAAAAGGACAATAGGTGGCAACAATCTCACGGGCTATCCGGTTAAGCTTGACAGCTCCCGTAGACTCTCCCTTCATCCAGCCTTCGTAATCAATTACAAAGATTTCCCTGTAATTGTTTTTGCCTTTCTGTATCTGTGCTTTGATTTTTTCACGCATCTCTTCGGAAATCTCTCTGTTCTTGCGATAAAACTGTATATAATCGGCATACTCTGAAGTCAGTGATTTCTCTTTAATGTTATTCCAGGCATTTCCCTGTATGCTTCGGCAAAGTTCCCAGCGGAATTTGCCAAGTACCTTAATCAGCATGTCATTGAAGTTGGCATCTATAAAGATAGGGAATATGAAACGCCCTTCCCTGCTCTTTTTCTTTCCTGTGATTTCCTGCCACATTACCCCGTGAAAACCCATTACCGGCATAAGAATGATGTCAGGATATACAGGTTGCATTACATATTCTTTGGCAATTCCCTTTTGCTGATTTACATACATTATCTCTCGGTGGAAGACAGAGTAGTCAATTTCCAGCAGTTCTTTGATTGTGTCATTGACACGCTTAGGCGTCAGCAGCATGTTCTGAAAGCCTTTTACGATGCTCTCTCCCCACAAGAAGGGCACAAAAGTACTGAATTGGCCGTTTACGACCTTGCTGTTATAGCGGAACATATTCTGCATCTCATATTTTACTCGAAGCACAGGGTTGGTGAGGGCATCTCTTTCTCCCTCTTCCGTGATTTCCCCTCTCTTGCGGTTGTTCCGAAGCCAGTCCGGATATTCCTGGTCAAACTCGTTCTTGGACGGTTCCTTCTCACCATTGTATACACAGAGAAGCCAGGATTTAATATCATAGACCTTACAGATTCCGCTCTGCTTAAGCAGTTCCTCATCCAGAAAATACAGTTCTCTTAGCTGGTCTGTCGTTAAGAGACGCTCATCCAGATAGCCGTATTTTAAGAAAAGGTCAATTACCTTTGGAACATTCATGTCCTTGCAGGCTTTTAAAAACACCAGTTCATATATTTCATAGAAATGCTGCGTCAGTCTTCTGCGAAGCACTCTGATTCTGTCATCCGTTGAAAATTTATCCCGCAGATTAACAAAGTCCAGCAGTCCCTGGGTCATGTCCTCTGTCTTATCCGCGTCATACATGGCATAATTACATATCTGCTGAAAGCTTCCTTCCAGCACCGACGTTACTTCTTTTGATTCGCTTTCCGTGTATTGGAAGTTATTATCTACCTGTTCCTTGCGGTTGGAGGTCTTGGATATCAGCATGTAATAAATCTCTTCCATGCGGGTTCTGTCTACATTGCATTTATTCCCGAGCTTTTCTTCAAAAATATTCTCAAGGTTGTTAATATGCTCTATTATGGCATCCACTACCCTAATCAGCTCCCTGTTATCTCCTCCGGTTTCTTCAATGCTTATGGCAAGAGACGCATATCCCTTATAAAGGCAATTCTCCGAATTGTTAATAAGCCCGAGCAGAAGTTTCTCAAGATAGTCTGTCATCCTGCCGCATTCAGACAGCATAAGACTGATTAATTCCTGGGTATCTTCCAGGGTATATAACGTTACAATTTCTCCGTAGGAGCAAAAAGCCTTCCAGTGATCCACAGATATTCTGGCACATTCTTTATAATATTCCAGCTTTCTGTCATCTAAAATAGCCTCTTCGTTATATGGTTCCAGCTCGGTTAATACGGTTACAGGAGTAACGGAATATCCCAGCTTATTGCCAACTTCGATGTATTTTTTATGATATTTATCTGAAAAATTGTAGATATCCTCTGCCGCATTATGAAGCTGAGAATATATTTTCTCAATCTCCGCCACATACCGGGATAAAGAAGCTGACATTAATCCTTTATAGTCTTTATTTATATTAAAAATATCGGTTATCTCTTCCGTGTTCCGTACCGGAAAGCTGTAAAATAACACTTCATCAAAGGCTTCATAAGAACAAAGGTATTTACCAAAGGTTAAATCACTTATCCCGATAAAATTACCGGTTCCAAGAAGCACTCTGGTTCCCTTGCTTTTAGCAAGCACCCTCCCCTTAAGGATAATTGCCACGCCTTTTATCTGCTCTCCTTCCAGATATATTGTTGTATTCTTATCAACCTGATTTACTGCATTCTGATTAATTATTATTCCCATGTCTCACCTCAGCAATCTTTTGAGTATACTCCCATTATAATCTATAATGTGACAATCCGAAAGATGAATTTTACATATTTGTCTGTTTCGGGTATAGTAAAAAAGCACCAAGAAGCAAATATTGGTACTTGTGTTTTGGGGGCCGGGCCATCTACGTGATGACATGAGCAAAGGCCTATCCCCATTGATAGTATTTCCGACCCCTATAAGTTGTTTATAGATAACCGCCCCCTTTGGCAGTTTCTATCAAAGAAACGCAATAAAAAATGCCGTCCACATATTCTGTGACGACATCCTTGCCAGATGGTATAATCTATCAATATATTTTAGTCCGTGCGTCTTGCTTTGAATGTATACCATAAGCGTTACCCATACAGTTAACTCGGCTCAGGCGCCCTCACGGCACACAAGAGTTTTCGCTTAGTGCTGCTTCATTCCTGACCTGACACGGTTCACGAATTCCTGTTGCGTAAGACCCAAACGTCAACATCACTTATAAGGGGCTGCCCTACAGTATATCACCCTGGGCAAGACATCACCCCTGCTGTAGCGGATTGCAGGTACAGGGCACCGCTATCTCCCCGGCTGCACGGAAATTTTATGACATTGTAAAGTTGTAAATCTCAGGCAAAATTCTTTTCTTCTCAAATCTTGCTTGTTCAGTATACTTTATTTTTAGTGCAAAGTCAAGTAGCATCCTCGGCTTGGTCAACTTGCGAAGAATCGCTGTTTTGCTGTGATTTTTCTTTGCTTTCTTCTTTCTCTTTTTTATTGCGGATTCTGAGGTCAACAAAGAAATCCTGCAATACTTTTTTACATTCCTCTTCCATCACACCTGTTGTTAATTCTACTTGATGGTTAAACTCTTCCATCTGAAGAATGTTCAGTATGGAACCGGCACATCCGGCCTTAGGATTCATAGCTCCCACAATCACTTCTTTTATTCTTGCCTGTACGATTGCCCCGGAACACATCTGGCACGGCTCAAGAGTCACATAGAGGGTGCAGTCTTCCAGACGCCAGTCTCCCATTGCTTTACTGGCTTTTTGTATGGCGGTAATCTCCGCATGAGCCAGCGTGGTTTTTCTTGTATTTCTTCTATTATAACCTCTTCCGATAATTTTATCCTTATATACAATTACACAGCCTATTGGTACTTCTCCTATTTTTGCGGCTTTTTTTGCTTCCTTCAATGCTTCTTTCATATATCTTAAATCCATAAATAATAGTCATGTCCTTTCCTAACCACTGGACGAATCCGTGGATATTTGCTATTATTAATATACTACGTGTGTACTTACAGGGCAAGTAGTGTGAAAATTAAAAAAATAATTTTCACACACATGTTTGTGCCTGGGAAATCCTCGGTCCAAACATGAGGCGCGTTGGAAAGGGCATGATTGTCTGTATGAAATAGGCGTAGCGGTTAGTTCAAACTTATTCGTGTCCGCGTAATCCTTGGCCCAAACATGAGGCATATTGTAAAGTATGGCTGCCCGTTTGAAAAACACATTGTATTTTTCAAATTTTATTTGAACAATATTATAAGCTTTCCGGCAGTCTGCCTACTTGCCATATCCGTGGGTATTAAATACTTTCATATTGCCGGAATACAGGACATATATATAATAAAGGAATTTCCAGATAGCTTACAGTTATATGGACACTTATACTATATTTATCAGAAACCGTCTTTCAGGTTTCTGACTAATTCACACATGATTCAGGCGCGCATAAGCGTGTACAGGTGTTTATATGAGAATACACGGATTTCAGAAAACTACATTATTAGATTACCCGGGACATCTTGCCGCGACAATTTTTCTTGGCGGCTGCAATTTCCTGTGTCCCTTCTGCCATAATGCATCCCTGGTACTTTTTCCAGACAGCCTTCCTGCTATTCCAAAGGAAGAAGTACTCTCTACCTTAAAGAAGCGAAAGGGCATCTTAGAAGGTGTATGCATTACCGGCGGTGAGCCTACTTTAGAGTCCGGTCTTACCGACTTTATAAAAGAAATCAAAGATTTGGGCTATCTTGTTAAGCTGGATACCAACGGCAGCAATCCGGTCATTTTAAGAAAACTGCTGTCAGAAGGCTTGCTGGATTATGTAGCAATGGATGTTAAAAACAGCCCTGAAAAATATTCAGATACTATCGGCAAGAAGAACTTCCCTTTAAAGAACATCTCCGAAAGTATTCATCTGCTGCTTACCGGCAGTATTGATTATGAGTTTAGGACAACAGTTACCAGGGAGCTCCATGTTCCTTCGGATTTTATATTAATCGGAGAATGGATTAAAGGTGCCAGAGCTTATTATCTCCAGTCCTACAAAGAATCTGAAGATGTGATATCTCCTGGCTTTCACGGCTATACAAAAGAAGAACTTGACGATATATGCAGGCTCCTCCTTCCCTATGTTTCAAAGGTTGAAGTCAGAGGTGTGGATTAGCCGGCAATATTATAACGAATTTTATATCGCAGGCACAAACTCATGTATCTATTAGATTTTCACATTAACATGGCATAGGAGAGTTCATATGCAGATGAGCATTCAAACTGACAGGTTGCAGCTAAGGGTCCTCCACCCCAATGAGGCGGATAAAGTTTTAAGCTTTTATGCACAAAACAAAGAACATTTTGAGCCCTGGGAACCGGAAAGGGATATTAATTTCTATACGCTTTCTTACCAGCGGCTTTCCTTATCAATTGAATATAATCTAATGCAGCAGTCCAAACTTCTTCGCTATTGGGTTTTTTTAAAAAACAATCCGCAGACTATTATAGGCTCTGTAAATTTTTACAACATTGTGAAAGGCTCCTATTTCACCTGCCAGTTAGGTTACAAGTTCGACCATCGTTTCTTAGGTCAGGGCTATGCAATCGAAGCCATAAGAGACGCTATGAAGGTGCTTTTTTCCGATTATGAAATTCACCGTATTGAGGCAAATGTTATGCCCTCCAATCTTCGCTCCGTCCATCTGGTTCAGAAACTGGGATTTCAATATGAGGGCCTTGCCATATCCAGTATAAAAATCAACCACAAATGGGAGGACCATGTGCGGTTTGCCTGTATCAACGAAGGAATGGTGTAATTACATAATAAAAGCTGCCATATACAGCATACAGGCTGTTATGACAGCTTTTTTTCTATCCCTGGCGATTTAGCAGTACAGGTATGTACCAATAACCAAATTCTCCGGTTCTCTGAGGTTTTTTCTTGGCACATTTAAAATTCTCAAAACCAAACATTTTCGCCATAAATTTCTCTCTGTTATGGTAAATACCCGGTACTCCAAGAATATAATTCTGTCCGGTCTTATCATTTACTCTTGCAAATATCAGATGGCGGTAGCTGTAATATCCGTGGAGAAGAAAACTATTATTCCCAAGGCCCCATAATTCCATGGGAAGCATCCCGATATCCTTGGGCTCAATTCTTGCACACCAGGCTATTTCATTGTCTTCAAAAGGATACATCTTCGGGAAATTATGATAAATCTGTTTTGCCAGAGGATGATCTTCAAAAACAGGTGTTGTGCTTAATTCCGGTGCTGCTTCTTTTTCCGCTTCTCCGGTTTCGGGTTCCGGTGTATTTTCAAGTTCTTCCGGCTGTCTGACCTCTTCTATGCTATCATTCTCTCTGTCAACAGTTTCAATGTTTTCTAGTATGTTGTTTTCTGTTGGGTTATTTTCTGCTATATTATTTTCTGTACCATTGTTTTCGATTTCGTTATTTTGTGTCTCTGCCCGTTCTTCAATAACTGTCCCTGTTTCGGTATTATTCTCTTTCAAGAGCAGGTTAACCGTATCAGGTGCCGCATCCTCAGCGGAATTCTGAGGCCCGCTGTCCCCTTTTCCCGCTTCATCCGGCTCCGCTACAGGTTCTGTCCGGAGAAAATTGTCTAATACCTTTTCTTCCTCAATGGTGTCAGTCTCCGGCTCATTTTCGAGAACAATATTCAGATTAGGAGTTAACAGGTCTTTTAAAGACTTATCACTTGTTACTTTTTCTTTGACAGGAGGTAACTCCTCCGTCTCCTTCGGAGCTTTTGCATACTCAAAGAGTACCTCGGCCAGATTAGCTGCTTTCATCTCTTTGGAGTCATCATTCTCACTGCTTTCTTCTTTATCAGGCTTCTTTTCTTCTTTTTTATTAATGTTAGCTACCATTGCCATTGTAATGGGTTTACTGTCCCATTCCGTTGCAAAGAATTTTCTCTCGGAGAACAAAAGCACTATTCCCCCCATATCATCCATACCATAGGAGGAATTCATAATATTGGCGGCATCAGTTATTATTTTAAACTCACCGGTATTGTTTTTTATTAAGACTGTGCCAAGAAGTATGCCCTCTATCCCTGCGTTTTTTCTACGAAATGCGTAGATTTTCAGCTGTTTCTCATTCAGTCCCAGAGCCGTTACATGTATGGTATACTTACACTGACCGTTTTTTGCCTCAACTCTGGCATAGCCTATGTTATTCTTCTTTTTACCTTCTTCATACAGATATATGTACGAAACCTGTCTTTTATATTCTGCCATAATAGACTCCCTTTTCCTGTGCCAGAGTAATCGCAGGATTCAGATTATCCTAACCTGGTACAATCTTAGAACTGTTATTTACAACAATTATATTGCACAGGGAGTCTTTTTATGACCATAGAAAGACTGATTTATTCTGCAAATACCGCAGCTACCAGGTCATTTACCAGCTTGCCGTCTGATTTGCCCTTCACTCTCGGCATTAATTCCTTCATGATTTTTCCCTTGTCCTTCGCTGTGGGAGCAGTAATTCCCAGTTCTGTAAGGACATTTTGTATCTCCTGCTTAATCTCATCTTCACTTAAGAATACCGGTGCAAATTCACCCAGAACGGAAAGTCTTAAATTACACTCCTCGATTATATCAGTTCTATTGGAGGGGGCAGCTTCCAGAGTTTCTTTTAACTGCTTCATTTCCTTTAATACAACTGCGTTTTCTTCCTCTTCCGTTAAGTCGGCTCTTTTATCAATTGCCACATTTTTCAGGGCGGTAAGAAGTGCGGAAAGGGCGTCCTTTCTTCCCTTGTCTCCTGCCTTCATTGCCTTTACCATTTCTCCTCTTACCAGTTCAATCTTTGTCATGTTTATTTCCTCCTTTAATTAATCTACTTTTTTTGTTCTTCTATTGTGTTTGCAAGTTCGGTCAAATACATCCATCTATCCATTTTTTCTTCTAACGCCTTCTCAAGCTCCTCTTTCTCCGCCATCAGCGTATTCAGCTTTGTATAGTCTGCAGATGCCTTTGCTATCTCACCCTCCAGAGCTGCAATACGTTCTTCCAGAGAAGCAATATCATCTTCTATGGTATCGTATTCCCGCTGCTCTTTGTAGGAAAATTTTAATTTGGATTGTTTTTCCCTTGATTTATAAGCTTCTCCGGCTTCTGTACCTTTCGTGACGCTTACTTTACCTGCCTGGCTTTTTTCTTCCGCCTCTTTTTCTTCTGACACCTTATCCTTATAGTCGCTGAAACCACCTTCATACTGCCTGATTACGCCGCCCGGCTCAAAGGCAAAGATTCTCTCCGCCATTTTATCAAGAAAATACCTGTCATGGGATACTGCCAGCACAATGCCATCGTAGCTCTCCAGGTAATCTTCCAAGATAGTAAGGGTCGTAATATCCAGGTCATTGGTGGGCTCATCCAGAATCAGGACATTGGGTGCCTCCATAAGCACCTTAAGCAGATAAAGCCTTCTTCTCTCACCTCCCGATAATTTGGAGATAAGGGAATACTGCAAGCTTCCGGTAAATAAGAATCTCTCCAGCATCTGGGAAGCGGTGGCGGTGCCGTCGGCTGTCTCAATATATTCTGCCACACTTCTGATATAATCAATCACCTTCAGGTTCTGGTCCATATACTCGTTTTCCTGAGAGAAGTATCCTATTTTTACTGTTTCACCGGTAATAACAGAGCCTTCGTCCGGCTGCAGAATTCCGGTGATGGTTTTAAGCAGTGTGGATTTTCCGCTGCCATTTGGGCCGACAATTCCAAGCCTGTCTCCTCTTAGCATAATATAAGTGAAATCCCGGAATAGTACTTTATCGCCATAAGCTTTTGATACCCCATTGATTTCAATGGTCTTTTTACCAAGTCTTGAAGAGAAAGCATTTATCTCAACGGCCTTATCCTCTTCTATCACCTTACGGTTCTTAAGCTCTTCAAACCGCATAATATGGGCCTTTTGCTTGGTGGAACGGGCTCTTGCGCCCCTCATCATCCATTCCAGGTCCATACGGTACAGGCTCTTATTCTTTCGTTCCGTCGCGGCTTCCATATCCTCTCTGGCCGCTTTAAGTTCTAAAAATTTCGTATAGTTGGCATTATAGGTATAGATGGAACCTTTGTCTATTTCAATGATTTTATTGGTTACCTTATCAAGGAAGTATCTGTCATGGGTTACCATCAGGAAGGCTCCCTGGTATTTTCTAAGATAATCTTCCAGCCATTCTGCCATGGTATCATCCAGGTGGTTGGTAGGCTCGTCCAGAACCAGGATATCCGCAGGAGTCAGCAGAGTTCTTACCAGCGCCACTCTCTTTCTCTGTCCTCCTGACAAAGTGGAGGTACTTCCCGTCACATCGGGGATTGACAGCTTTAGAAGCATGGCTTTTGCTTCTCCTTCTAAGTCCCTGTACTCTTCCTTTGCCTTTTTACCCTTTACCACATTTTCTAATATATTTAAGCTCTCATCAAATTCCGGTATCTGGGGCAGATATTCTATGCGTATGTTCTTTCCCTTTACAACCCCGCCTTCATCGGGCTCTTCCAATCCTGCAATTATTTTGAGCAGAGTTGATTTTCCGGTACCGTTAATCCCAATGACACCAATTTTATCCCCCTCATTGATACCGAGAGAGACTTTGTCAAATAGTATTTTATCTGTAAAGCTTTTGCTCATCTTTTCTACATTCAGCAGATTCATTTCGATTGACTCCTTTGATATATTCAGTCTGCTATAAAAGGATAGCATAAAAC
>JAEXGM010000208.1 GCA_023450835.1 Bacillota bacterium
ATACATGGTCACTGTCCCAGCGTACCGGTCTTGTAATATGTAATGCAATCTCCGGATAATAGCACAATAGTGCCGGTATCTTATCTGACACAACTTCTGTCGGGTGGTAATGTCCGTTATCCATTAATGGAAGACATCCCTCATGGGTAGCTGCAAAACTAAGCGTGAATTCAGCAGACCCCACGGTATAGGACTCCACGCCGATTCCAAATACTTTAGACTCCACACAGGGTTTTACCAGGTTCTTATCATAGGGCTCTGATAGTATTTGTTCAATAGAATCTTTATATCTCATCCTTGGACCCATACGGTCTGCCGGAATATCCTTATAGCCGTCTCCGGTCCATATGTTCATGACACAGGGTACTCCGGTCTCCTTTGCAAAATAATTAGATATGCGGATGCAAGCCTTTCCATGTTCAATCCAAAACTTTCTTGTCTCTTCATCCGGACTTGAGAGTGTAAGTCCGTCTTTGACTTTGTCATGAGAGAAAAAGGTAGGATTAAAGTCAATTCCCATGTTTCTTACTTTCGCAAATTCCACCCATTTTGCAAAGTGCTTCGGTTCCAGCTTATCCCGGTCTGCGTAGTCCCCATCCCCAAAGATTGCATAGCAGGCATGTAAGTTCAGCTTCTTCTTTCCGGGCATCAGACTGATTGCTTTCTCCATATCCTCCATCAATTCTTCCGGGGTCCTTGCCTTTCCCGGATAATTTCCCGTCGTCTGGATTCCTCCCGTTAATGGTCCCTCATGGTCAAATCCGGTTACATCATCCCCTTGCCAACAGTGAAGAGATACGGGAATCTCCTTTAATCTGGCAATAGCGGCATCCGTATCTATGCCGAGCTCTTTGTATATTTCCTTTGCGGATTCATATCTTTCTTTCTTTGTCATTCTGAAACTTCCTTTCCATATTCTAAATATTATATTTAAATTAAGCAACAATTACTCTGTGTATCAGTTATCAAAATGTTTTGCAAAAAAACAACTATAATATCCAATTTATTTTTTATTAACAGCGTTTATTTCTTCCACTTTTTTTGCTTTTTGTTTCTATTTTCTGCCTTACTCCTGAATCAGGGATGATAAGAAGTTACCTGGAATGAATAAAATATACATTCTCTGGCTTCCTCCAGACTTCTCAGCTCTCCTGCCGCTATCATCTGCGCTGCTATGTTTCCGATTGCGGTTGCTTCCACCGGTCCGGCATACACCCTTCTTCCGGTAGCCCTGGCTGTGAGCTGGTTCAAATACTCCGCATTGGCACCTCCGCCAACAATATGGAGGTGGTCGTAGCTCTTACCTGTCATTTCTTCTATTTCCTCTATTGTTTTTCCGTAGCATTCTGCCAAGCTGTTATAAATAACTGCCGCCACTTCGGCAATGCCCTCCGGCACCTGCTGCCCGGACTCCCTGCAGGCACTTCTTACTTCCTCCGTCATATTTTTCGGAGCAAGGAACCGGCTGTCATTGCAGTCAACCAGGGATTTTATATTGCACCTGGAGGCAGCTTCACAAATCTCTTCATATCCAAAAGTCCCGCCGATTTCCTTTTTCACGGACTGTATCATCCACAGACCCATGATGTTTTTTAGATATCGGAAGCGGTAATCATAGCCTCCTTCATTGGTGAAATTATGTATCCTGCTTTCCTCGGAGCAGTTTGCCTCCTTCAGTTCCGTTCCCATCAAGGACCAGGTCCCGGAACTTATATACACCGCATCCTCCTGTTTTAGTGGTACTGCCATCACTGCCGAGGCTGTATCGTGGGTTGCGGGAAGAACCACCTTACAGTTGTATCCGATTTCCTTTTGTAAGATTTCTTTCAGATATCCCAACTCACTTCCCGGGCTTTGAAGGGTCTGAAAAACCGGCAACGGAAGTCCAAGCTCTTCTATCAATTCCTTATTCCACTCTTTGGTAACCGGGCTTACCAGTTGGGTGGTGGTGGCATTGGTATACTCTGATACTGCCTTACCGGTAAGAAGATAATGGAAATAATCCGGTATCATAAGCAGTTTTTTTGCTCTTTTCAACTGCTCTGTCTTTTTAATCTTTAATGCCATAAGTTGATAGATTGTATTGAATAATTGTTTTTGGATACCGCTTTTTCGGTAAAGGTCCCCTTCTCCCAAAATTCGGTATACCTCTTTGTCCATTCCGGTTGTCCTGATATCCCGGTACGCCGCGGCATTTCCAATAAGTTCATCCTTTTCATCCAGAAGAACAAAATCCACCGCCCAGGTATCAATTCCAACACTTTCCGGAATTTTTCCAAGTTCCAGACATTTTTTCATTCCTGTTTTTATTTCTTCAAACAATCGGTCAACTTCCCAGATCAGTTCTCCATCCTTCTCTGCCATGCCATTTGAAAAACGATGAACCTCTTCCAATACCATTCTGTCGTTTTCCTTATGTGCAAGTATATGTCTCCCGCTGGATGCTCCTATATCAATGGCCAGATAATACTTATTCATTAACCTGCTCCTTTCCCGCACTTTTCATGTTCTATATGCTAATCATATACATTTTTCGAACATAAAAAAAGAACACCTTTTGTTCAAAAAAGTGTCCTTATTTGCCGTTTATTAATTCTTCTGGCTGACTCTGTATTTTCGTGGAGTAACACCATATTTCTTCTGGAAAAGCCTATGAAAATAACTGACGTTATCATATCCCACTGCCATACTGATATCCAGCACAGACATGGAGGTCATATTCAGCAGATAGGCTGCCTGACTCAATCTTTTGGCCTGTACCAGCTCCGTATAGGTTCTGCCCGTTCGCTTTTTCACCTCTTTGGAAAGCCAGTATAGATCATAATGAAGGCTTTCAGCAAGCCCTGACAATTCCCCGTCTCTGTAGTGTTCCTCAATATAGCTTAATATCGTAAGAATCAACTTCTGCTGACCGTTTTTCTCATCTGTTTTCAGCTTATCCATAGAGTTCATGAGCTGCAGGAACAAAAGCCCCATAGTTGCCTGATTGGTACTGCGCTTATTGGGCTGTTTATATATAATCGACCAAATCATATTTTCCATGAGGTTCTGCACCGGAAGAACATCTGATACCTTAAAATGCAGATATGCGGACAGTTCATTCTCACCCCGCAGACAATCTACAATAAAATCACGGAGCATGTTTTCCTCTGCTTCAATCATCTTAAGTCCATAATGAAAGAATTCCGGGAGTATAATGAAATTAACTGCAATATCATCTTTTCCTGCCGGATAGATTTCCTGAGTCGCTTTCTGATTCAGGAAAAGTATTTCTCCCTGCTGCAATATAACATCTTCTCCATTGATTACATGATGGGTACTGCCGGAGCACATGTAAATTACTTCAATGTAATTATGTGTATGTTTTGGAAAATGCACAAACCTGGTGTGGGTACGTACCTGGATAAGCTTGCCGGCCTCCAGCATTTTTTTAGCATCAATAATATTCGTTTCTGCTGACATGTACAGGTCCTTTTCAATCTCAGCCCTGCCGGACAGTATCCTCGCTTCTTCCGGTGTAATGGTTTTCAGTTCGGACAGGATTTCTTCTCTCATAGGATTTCCTCATCTATCTGCTGCTTAAATTTCTATCTGATATTATTAAGTTTACAGCAGCTACTTGCCAAATTCAAATATATTTTGGTTTTCTGACAGAAGTTTTCCCTTTTCTTTTCACTAATTATGTCTTTCCATAATTTCCTGCTGTTCCGCTTCCAGATTTTTCTCAACATTAAAGAACAGCAAAATGACAATCAGCAGCGCAGAGCTGATAATTTCAAGTCCTACAAACAGGAAGGTAATTGCATTCTGCACGGAAGCATTTTGTACCGCTGCCACCGTTTTATGTGTAATATCGTCAAAGACCGGTGCTATGTATCCGGTTTTTGACAGCACCAGATTGAATATGCCAATGGTCAGACCAGAGGCTACGGTTGTAATAATATTATAAATGGACATAGATATGCCGTCGCAACGGAATCTGTTTTTCCACTCAATGTGATCCAGGACATCTGCAAAAAGAGCCATGAAGATATAGGATACCGGCAGGCCGCCGATATTCTTTATAAATTGTCCCGCAAGTACCACCGACAGATTCCTGGGGGCCAGGACACAGATTATACCTCCCAGCATATAAAATACCATGCCTGCAAGGGTTATATTCCTTTTGCCGAATCTTTTTGCCAGAGGCCATACGATAAATATACCGATACCCATAGGAAGCCCTCCGATTGCGGAGACCAGCGTCTGAGTAATTCCGTCATTGTAGCTTCCCAGCACGTAATTACAATAGTATACCAGGGCGGAGTTTTTCAGAAACTGACATATTGTGTATACAAGAAAGAACAATATAATTAGTATCCAGTATTTATCGGTGATGATAGCTTTTAGCTGGGTAAGATAGGATACCTCCTCCTGCTTTGATTCCCTCTCCTGACTTTCCAGCGTCACTCTTTCTTTGGTAAAATAATATTCAAGCAGTGTCAGAGGTAGGGCAAGGATGGATATGATACACATCAACAGCGTCCATGAACTCCGGTTTACACCGATAACCGGCATAATCAGCATAGGAAACAGCAGCGCAACTCCCGTACCGGAGATCATAATCCCCGCAACATTATTAAACACCGACAGGCCTCCCCTTTCCTTCCCGTCTCTGGTAGATAAGGGCACCATCAGGCAATGGCTCATATTATAGATAGTAAAGGTGATGGAATAATAAAGATTATAAGAAAACAGAATCCAGATAACTTTTACTGCCGTTGTACTGTTTGGCACCGTAAACAGAAGGATTCCCGACAAGGTCAGCAAGGGAGCCGCCAGCAACAGCCAGGGACGGGCCTTTCCCTGTCTTGTCTTTGTACGGTCGATGATATAGCCCATGAAAATATTCAAAACCGCATCAAGAACCTTTGTTATAACCGGAAAGACCGCAAGAAAGGCTCCTCCCCACACATAGGTCAGTTTCAATACATCGGTATAATATACGTTAAGGTAGATTGCCAGCACCGCATTCAGCAACAAAGCCCCGCTTGGACCAGCCAGGTAACCGAGCCATTTTTCTTTCCCGGTTACTGTTTCTGTCTTGATTCTGCTGTCCAGAAATTTATTATTATAAAATTTTTGCATATGATTTTTCCCCATGTGAATTCTCCTTAAAAGCTTTTTACTTTATTTTCTTCATCATGTATCTTAAACCTCGCAGATAATGCCCGTTTGCTATCTCAAGGATCCCCTCCAGTACATAATTTTTCATTCCCCCGCTGATTTTCATTGAAAAAAGTGAGCTGTCTGCGGAAGAGGATATTATCATCCGAAAAGTCGGATTACTGTAATCCGCTTTTCCTCCAAAGCCTTTTGCCACTGTTTTCTCAATGACCTTATACATTATCTTCATAAGAAGAGAGTACTCCTTCATCTCCATCACCGTGTTTTCCATCGTGAACCGCCCCTTTTTCAAAGGCTTCTCCACAACCTTTTGCCCAAGGAGCTTTTCCCAGTCCTGCTGTCCGGGAGCACCGAAAGGTTTTTCATACCAGCTTCCCCTCTGCCATCCGGGCACAGCAAGTTCTTCTCCTTTCAGATTGAGTTCCTCCGTAAGCAGGATATTTCTGCTGCTGCCTCCAAGTTGAAGCTGATATATTCCCTCCGGAACTCTCCATCCGCCGTACCATACTGCAAAGCTGCGTCTATCCAGCAAAAACTCTGCCTTACCGGTTTCTCCTGGCTTTAGCAAGAGCTTTACAAAGCCTTTTAATTCTCTGACCGGACGAAAAATTCCTTCTGCCGGCGGAGCCACATAAAGCTGTACAATCTCTGCGCCTTCAACCTCTCCAATATTGGTTACTTGCAGGGTGACCCGGTACTGGTAAGCCTCTCCTCCGGCTGCGGGCCTGACCATCAATTCCGAGTACCGGAACTTTGTATAGGATAATCCATATCCAAAAGGAAACCTGACCTTCACCTCTGCCTTGTCATAATACCGGTAGCCTGTATAAATTCCTTCTTTATACCAGGCATCCTTAGTGCCATAGCAGGAAGCACTGGCACAATCTTCGTAGCTTATGGGCCAGGTCTCTGCCAGCTTCCCTCCAGGGACCGCATTTCCGTACAAAAGATTTATAACCGCTTCTCCCCCTGCCTGACCGGGAAGTCCCATATACAGCACAGCCTTTACCTTGTCTATCCATGGTACTTCCACCGCGCTGCCGCTCATCAGAACCACTACCGTATTGGGATTTACCTCTGCCACTGCCAGAATCAGTCTGTTGTGTCCCTTGGGCATCTTCATGTCTTTCCGGTCAAAGCCCTCTGATTCACAGGACTCCGGCAAACCTGCAAAAACCACCGGTATTTCCACCTCTTTTGCAAGAACGGCCGCTTTTTGCAGAAGTTCCTCTGTAGTATTACCATTGGCATCACATCCTTTGGCAAAAGGTACTTTTGCAAGTATGTCCGTAACCTGAACAAGCTTTGTCGGATTAATATGGCTGCTTCCGGCTCCCTGATAGCGGATTTCCTTTGCCATATGACCGATAAGGCCAATACGTTTTCCGCTGTTTAATGGCAGAATACTGTCTTCGTTCTTTAAAAGAACCGCACTCTGCTCCGCTGCCCTTCGGGCAAGTTCATGATGTTCCTCCCGGTTATAACTACCGTTACCCTTCCTGACTTTTTCTCCGTTAAAAATAAGCGTCAGCACCCTGTCCGCACACAAATCAATGTCTTCTTCCTTTAACTCTCCGGCTTTCACTGCTTCCAGAGTTTCCTTTTCCATATAGGCGGAGCCTCCTGGCATTGTCAGGTCACAGCCAGCCCGAAATCCCTCTATCCGGTCACAAATGCCGCCCCAGTCCGTCACCACCGTCCCCCTGAATCCCCATTCCTTTCTCAGGATATCCGTCAACAGCTCTTTATTGCTGCTGCAATAAGTTCCGTTAATTTTGTTATAGGCACTCATTACCGTTGCCGGCTCTCCTTCCTTTACCGCAATTTCAAAAGCTGTCAGATAAATCTCCCTCAGTGTTCTCTCATCCAGGATACTGTTCGAGGCGAAACGTTTATACTCCTGATTGTTGCAGGCAAAATGCTTTAAACTGGTTCCAATTCCCTTTATCTGGGCTTCTCTGATGAAAGCCGCCCCTAATTTCCCTGCAAGAAAGGGATCTTCCGAAAAATACTCAAAATTTCTTCCGCAGGTCGGATTTCTCTTTATACAGACTCCCGGTCCCAGAACAACACTTACCTTGTTGGCCGCCGCTTCTTTTGCAATGGCACTGCCGATTCTCCCAAGAAGCTTCCTGTCCCAGCTGCAGGCACTGGCTGCGGCCGTCGGAAAGCTGGTAGCCGGAACCGACTGGTTCACTCCGAGATGGTCCGCCGCTTCCGTCTGTTTACGAAGTCCATGGGGACCATCGCTCATCATAATCTCCGGTATCCCGTACTGTTTCATTTTCTTTGTGTGAAAAAAATCCGCGCCGCTGCAAAGCGCAATTTTATCTTCAAGGCTCATTTTCTCCAAAATATCTCTATGTTCCATAGGCTCCTCTCCCATTTCTTATCCTTATACCAGTATTATAGTTTGGTGCTTTCTTTCTGTATTATATTTTTGTTATATATTATTGTATATATGTTAAAACTCCTTTATAATTGTACTATCATGTAAAAAACTATTTTAGGAGATGCCCATATATGAAGCTGTCCGACTTTGAATATATTTGTGACTGCATTGCCAATGTTTCAGACATTCCCATCCGACTGTATGAATCCGGCCGTTTTGATTCCGCATTCCGTATGCATCATCTTCACCCTGACCCTCTGCTGCTATACCTGGAAGAACTTCTATCAAAAAAAGAAAATATAAGCTATTACATCACACCCTATCTGCAATACTTTGGAATCATCAATCATAAGGAATTTACTATTATTCTCGGACCGGTAGGACATTGTAATCTGAATCGTCAGGAAGAGCACGATTATGCTTTTTTGCTTGGAATATCCCATCAGGAATTCCGCCTGCTCTTAAAGGATATGAACACCATCAACACCATTCCTCTGGAAAATTTTCTTTATATGCTGCTCCTGATTAATTTTTACTTAAACGGTGAAAGACTGGATCTCTCCGCCCTTTCTCTTTATGACTCTGTTCAGAAATTTTCCTTGTTCTCCCCGGAGGAAGACAGAAGGGATGAAGAATACAAAGAAGCAAAGACTTTCCACAACTCCCTGGACTACGAAAGGCAGATGCTTGAGTACATCACCGCGGGAGATACCGACAGCCTCTCCCTTTTTCTGAAAAAAAATGCCCACGGGGGTGTGGGCAAAGTCGCCAGGCACTATCTGCGCCAGTCCAAGAATATTTTTATCACTTCTATCACCCTGGTATCCCGGGCTGCCGTTAAGGGAGGACTGCCGGAGGATGAGGCCATGTCCTTAAGTGATTACTACATCCAATACTGTGAGGATCTCTTTGACACGGATTCTATCACTGCCCTCCAATACCGTATGGTAATGGATTTTACGGGCCGGGTAAATAAGTTAAAGGAGACTCCCCTGCTGACTCCCCTTATCCACGAAGTCCTCCGTTATATCAAACTCAACCTTTATAATTCCCTGGACGGTACAATCATTGCAAAGGAAGTCCACATGAGCAGAAGCGCCCTATGCCTCCGGTTCAAAAAGGAAATGAACGAGTCTCTGGCCGGCTATATCCAAAACCAGCGTATAGAGAAAGCAATGTCCCTGTTAAGTTATACGGATAAACCCCTTTCTGAAATCAGTTCTTTTTTGTGTTTTTCCTCCCAGAGCCATTTTCAGAATGTGTTTAAGAAGGTAACCGGCATGACTCCCTTTGAATACCGCAAAGCTGCGAGACAGGCCTGACAGGGAAGAGCTGCTGCAAAATGTTATCTTCATTTTGCAGCAGCTCATCCCTGTCACAATTGTTTAATAAATCCCTCTGATATTTTTTCTTATAGAGACTGGGAGTAATTTACATAAAGGATAGCTTTCCCTGCATTGGCGGTAATCACAGTTACATATCCTCCCCCACACCCTCCGACTGCTTCTAAATGGATTTTTGCCGGCACAAAGACCTGAATATCTTCCTCTTTTATCCTTGCGGCATTGGGGATATACGCTGTCATTTTACCTCCCGGAAGCCCTTCCCATTGCACCTGCAGACTTTCTTTTTCATAATCATAATGATAGGAAATTAATCTGCCTGCAGTTTCCACCGGATATCCCCTTTCCAGATTATTATAATGCGGATCCTGTTCCATCCCTCCGACATACTGGTGGTAAGTGCTGCTCCACAGATATTTTTCCAGTATTCCCGTCATATGCCGGATTAAATCACCTGTATAATCTCCGGCGGGAAAGTTTCCCCATTCTCCAACAATGACTGGCAGCTGCAATTCCTCCTGGACAGTTTTCTGCCCGGCAAAAATACCGGTAACATTGTCTTTGTTGTAAGCATCATAATTATCCGTATCTACCACAGAATCATAGCCATGGGGAGCATAAATCTGCTGGGAATCCTCAAGCCTGCCGATACCTGTTTTCACCGCAGTTCCGTAAATATTGGCCCCTGTGACCAGAGGCAGCCCGGTGACTTTGCGTATGACTTCCAGCATCCTTTGATAAAATGGCATAAGAGTTTCTTTGTCAAAACCGGTAAACTGCTCTGTCAGAACTCCTCGGATAACAGCGGCCTCCTCTTCTGTTGCCGCATAAGCTTTGGAAAGGTCAAAATCCGGATTGGTTTCCCTTACCTTCTCCACTGCCATTTGAAAAGCCTTCGGCGCCAGACTTCCCATATAAGGCTCATTCATAGGCTCAAATCCGATAATATTATCATAATTCTTGAATCTTTCGGCTATATGCAGCCACATTGCTTCATAATGCTCCAAAAGCCCAACGCCGTCAGCTGCCTTTTTGTTGTCCCAAAAATTATCCGCAGACCTTATCACCGCCGGACTTGATAAATAGGATTCATACCATACACCCCCATTGTCAGGATGAGGCAGGCCTTCATCTAAAGTGGCCCATAAAGGAGCTCCATCTGCAAATTTAGAGGAATACAGGTCCTGATGCATATCCAAAAAAACATAAATACCCTGTTCACCGGCCGCCTCAACCACTTTTGCAACTCTGTCCAGATAGGTATCATCATAAGTTCCCGGTTCCGGCTCGACTCCATCCCAAAAAATCCCGAGCCTTATCAGGTTAAAGCCTTTCTCTCCATAAGCCTTTAATACACTTTCTATTCCCGGTTCCAGATATCCCTTGTCCCTTTCTCTGCAAATAAAACAAATCCCATTGAATAAAACTGAATTGCCCTCTTCATTGATAAAATCTGTTCCTGATACTCTTATTCGTTTCATACCTTCTCCTCTCCTTTTTTATAACTGATAGCTTTACACCCTGAACTTCTCTACATCTCTAATTCAGTAACTTCTTTCTTATACTCTCTTCCTCCTTCATTTTTGTCATGAAGCGGATTCCAAACTTGTGCAAAGAAAGGGTCAACCTTTGCTCTGGCAGCATAATTCCAACTTATTCTTTCACATTCCGGGCACCAGTGTCCCCCTTCCAATACGAGACGGGGACTGGCCTCAAATTCATGACCGAAAGCACATTTGAATTTCAGATTGCCCTTCCAGTCACCTTTCTTCATAGTAATAGATTTGCATTCACCTCCCCTGAATTTAGCGGCACCCTTTACATCTTCTATATCAAGCTCACCTTCCGGTTTTAATTCATTATAACCATGGTCAATATGCACCACTTGATTCCAGCTTGTAAAGTGCCTAAAGTCATTGATGTTTTCCGGAATTTCCTCCCAGGCCTTTTTGCTTCCCCAATAGGCATCAATATGGTCTTCCATATTCTGTTCAATAAACCGGAGGGTACCATGCTCTGTTCTGGCTTCCTTTAAGAACATCTTCTTCATAATACTTCCCATGAATTTCTGCCCTCCGGGCAGTTTACATATAAGCCGTGCCACAGTTGCGGTTGTCCCTAAGGTTTCCAAATAGGCATCGTAAAAATACTGCATGGAATCATGCCTGAAATGCAAAAAATTCTCCAGCTTATCCGAATCAAGGTAATATTGGCCATGAAAATTTCTCGTTGCATACCATTTGGGATCAATAACATATTTTAAATCCTTAAAGCCAATGGCCCCATATAGTTCCTTATACATGGTAAAAGTATCTACTCTGCAGCTTTCTCCTCCGCCGATGTTATAAATATGTCCCCAAAAATCTTCGGACAGTTCACCGGTGTAATGAAAACGTGAAAGATTTCCAAGAAGAACTCCCGAATCCCTGTCAGATACATATTCCAGTACATTATCCAGGCAGTTATGGAACATAATGGCATCCTTTATCTTACTCATGGCGGGACCCATAATTCCGGTCTGTCTTAAGCTGACCCAATATTTTAAGCCCGACTCTATGAGGAGGCGTTCGGCAGCTATTTTCGACACAGCATAATAATCATAAACACTGGGTTTTAAGGGGTCGCCGACTCTTCCCCAATGAATAGGCGGCATCCGGTCTCCTGTTTCCGCTATGGTACCGATGGATACTACTTTTACTTCCTCCATTCTTCCCTGCTCTTTGACGGCCTCTATAATATTTTTCATAGACCCATAATTAATCTTCATTGCAAGTTTTGGTTTATAATCCGCCACCGGTGACACCAGGGCTGCCACATGGAGGACAATATCCGCATTTTTGATGCACTTATATACATCTTTATAGTTGGTAAGGTCACCCCAAACAATGGTAAGCCCTTTTTTGTTTTCAAACTCTTTCATCTTCTCTCTGTCTGCTTTTGTATCCAGAACCAAAACGGTAATATCCTGCTTATCCGTATCCTTTAATAATTCTTTTAATCCGAGAGTTCCCATACCACCCGAGGCTCCGGTCAATAATACTCTTTGTTTCATCTTTATTTATTCCCCTTTCTTATCCAGGATCCTTTTACTTGACTTATCATTTATGCAGCTATATAATAGCTGACACACTGTCTATTTTGCAACCATCAGTTGTTTGAATATTGGCATTAGATAGACATATTTAATAAAAATGTCGGCAAGTAAACATTGTCGCTAAAATAAGTTATAAAACTTAATAAAGAAAGGAATAACCTCCATGAAAAAAAAAGAAAACCAACGGATAATGCTTACAAAGACCCTGCTTAAAAATAGCTTAGTTGACCTGATGCATACAAAATCCATCAATAAAATTACTATCAAAGAGCTCTGTGAGAATGCAGATATCAACCGCTCTACTTTCTATCTTTACTATACCGACCAATTTGCCCTGTTGAAGGAGATAGAAGATGAACTTTTGCTTAATGCCAGGGAGCATTTAAAAAACATAGACTCCGATTTAAACAATCTTCATTATCTAAAAGAATTACTGTATTATATGAAAACAAACTCCGATATTTTTTATACACTATTATGCCGTCAAGAAAATTTATCATTTCAGACTTCTTTTATTGATACCTCCATCCGCAACTTAAAAATTAACCTTTCCCTTCAATGCGAAGAAAAAATCTCCGATTATATTTACCGCTATTTAACTATGGGGTGCTTAAGTTTAATCATAAAATGGTTTGAAGCCGGCTTTGATATGAGCCCTGAGGAATTGGCTGAAATGATCTTCCGTCTGTCGGATAATGCTATTTCTATTTATGATGGCAGTAAATGACTCTTTCAGAAAAACTGCTTCTTCACACCACTTACAGGCAGCATGAAAAGCTGTATTTTCCGCTGACAAGGCAATACTGCTTGCCATTTGGTAATATAAGGTTACCTTGCGTTGATACGGGAACTTCTACCGTGATGGCAAAGTGATTATCCGTAGTCCTCCAGTCCGCCGAAATCCTGCCGTAAGGCGTGATAACACTGCCTTTTGCCCAGGTAATTCTCTTATCAGGCATCGGTGCAATGCAAAATGTCTTATAGCCTCCGCTGACTGCTTCAATACCCGCCATGCGCCGATACAGCCAATCTCCTACGGCACCATTAGCATAATGATTAAAAGATACCATACCACCTCCCGATTCCTCTTCGGATTTCCTGCCTGCCAGATCACCGATATTAACTGTTCCATCAGGGCGCAGTGCGTCCCACCGCTCCCATATTGTGGTACCTCCCACCTTTATTTCATAGAGCCAGGACGGACAGCTCTCTTGCAGGAGCACATCATACGCAGTTTCGCAGTAACCGTTATCCGACAGTGCAAAGAGCAGATAAGGAGTCCCGGTAAACCCCGTCGTAAGATGATTATCCGCAGCTTTCACCAGTTTTACCAGATTATCTGCCATCTTTTCCCGTTCCTCTCCTTCTGCCATATCAAAATGCAGCGGCAGCACATAAGCAGTCTGGAATTCTTTTTTAAGCTTCCCTTTTCCATCGGTAAATACTTTTAAATAGGCTTTCATTATTCTTAAACGAAGTTTTTTATAATATTCCGCCTCCTGTAGCTTTCCTAAAAGCTCCGCGATTCGGGCCATAATACCACAGGAATTGGCAAAGTAGGCCGTTCCGACCCATTTCCCCTTCTTCAGCCACTGATTAATAGTTTCATTCGGTGCGCACCAGTCACCAAAATGGAAAGGAAAGCGCCAGATATAACGGCTGTTTGGAGTAAAAGCCAGCAATCCCGACCACCATTTTGCTGCCTTGAGGAATTTCTTCATGGCCGGATACTGCCTTTCTAACAATCCTAAATCTCCCCTTGCAAGATATTCTGCCCAAGGTACCAGAATGCAGCTGTCTCCCCAGCAGGAATTTGCCATGACTGGCCAGCTGTCCCCGGCTTTGGGGACGACCATGGGGATACCTCCTCCTTTGCCTTGTTCCGCCCTCATGTCCAGAAGCCATTTATCAATGAAACGTCCCATATTGAAATTATAGCAGGCAGTGCGGGCAAATACGGCAAAATCTCCTGTCCAGCCCTGGCGTTCATCTCTTTGGGGACAGTCTGTAGGGATATCTACAAAGTTGGATTTCCCACCCCAGCGGATATTGCTTTGGAGTTTGTTGATAAGCTCATTGGAGCAGGAGAAGCTGCCGGTTTCCTCAAAATCAGAATGCAGAACCAGTCCTGTCAGCTCTATGTCTTCCTTTCCGATGCCTGTTACTCCAACATACCTAAATCCCATATAAGTAAGTCTGGGTGAATAGCTTTGTTCTCCGTCCAGGCAATGGTAAGTTGCGGTAGCTTTTGCAGTACGCAGGGATTTTACAAAGAGTTCTCCATTAACCAGTACCTCGGCATGACGGAAAATTATCTGCTGTCCTTTCTTTCCTTTCAGCCTTGCAGATATCACACCCGCAAAATTCTGTCCGAAGTCATAGATGATTTCACCGGAGGCTGCCAAAGTTATATTCTGTGGCTTTTTTATTTCCTGGACTCTTACCGGACTTCCATATTCAGAAATAATTTCCGGTCTCCTTCGGGGACTGGTTACATTGGCCTGTTTCCACCTGACTGTGTCTAAATCAATGGTCGCATCATAGGTCTCTCCGTCATACCATTCTGCCATCCGGTAATTTCCGTCCTCCGTCACCTGCCAGGTTTCATCCGTTCCGATTACCTGCCGTGTTCCATCCTCATACTCCAGATAAAGCTCACATAGTAAAGCCTGCCTGTCAGCATTGATTTTATTCCTTCTTTTATAGTTGAAGGAACCCGCCGCCCAACCTCCGGCTACTACCGCAATCACAGTGTTGTCCGCCTTTAACATATCCGTAATATGATAGGTCTGGTATTGAATCTGATGGTCATAAGAGGTGAAACCCGGTGCAAAATAATCCGTCCCCACCTTTTCACCGTTAAGTATAAGTTCGTATACACCAAGCGCGGTTGCATTCAACCAGGCACACCTGATTCTCTTGTTTATAACAAAATAACTGCGGAAGGTCATAGGCACAGGTGATATTTTTCCCGGATAATTATAACTTAAATCGGTAATCCATTTTGCCTTCCAGGGAGTATGAAGTCTTCCGGTTTCAAAGAAAGCGGAAGCTTTTGCAGTTTCACCGCTGCTTCCCACTGCCTCTACCCTTACCTCATATCTGGTAAAGGGCTCCAATTCCCCTCCATAAAGATTATTTATCTGATCTACGGTCTCACAACTCCAGCCGCCTGATGTAATCACAGCTTTTGACAAATTCTCTCCCTCTTTGTCTGACTCCAGTGAAAATGAAATATTTGGCCTTCTGTCCGTAATACAACCCATCGTAAGACCTTCGATTTTCAATACCGCTATTTTTAACATTCGTTTTCTCCCTTCTGCTTTAAAAACACTTCTTAGTTTATACTATTTTCTTATGGCGGTATTGTACTATTGTTTTATCTGTTGTAATATTGTTTTGTTGTGGGTTAACTTATGGAATATAAAATAATAACGGAGGTTGCAGAAAATCTGCAATCTCCGTTAAATTGGCTCATATCCCTAGGTTTACAACAAGAGTCAGCTTATTTTACCAGGGTATTTATGACATACAACAGCAACTTCCTTTTTCAGGAAATAGCCCTTACCGCCTCATTTGCCTCAGCCACTGCGTTCAGTGCACGTCTTGCCTGAAGGGCATCCCCAATGACATACACCGGGATTTTCTGCTCCTCGCAATAAATTTTGATATCATCAAATCCCCTTGATCTGGAGCCTATGGCTACTACTACGCTGTCACAGGGAATTTCCTCGATATTTCCGAGTCTTTCCACCACAACGGCGTCTTTTTTAATTTCAATACATTTAGCATTGGTTACCGTCTGTACTCCTCCGGCATAAAGACTCTCCATAACACATATGTTTCGAAGTTCTCCCAAATCCTTAGCCACTTTATCAAGCATTTCCACTACCGTAATGCTGTCGGTACTATTATGGATATATTCCGCAACTTCAAGACCTACCAGACCGCCTCCGATAACTACCGCCTTTCCGGATACTCTCCTCTTTCCGGCAAGAACATCATGGGAATTAGTAACATGAGGCAGAGAGGCACCGGGAATTTTCAGATTAATAGGGGTTGAACCAATGGCAATAAAAACTTCATCAGGCTTAAGTTCTCCTATCAACTCTTTGGTAACCGGTGTATTCAATTTTACTTCAACCCCTTCTCTTACTACCTGTTCTGCCATAGCCAAAGCTGCCTCCTTCATTTCTCCTTTCCTTGGGGCTTCTCCCGCAAGGGCAAACTGCCCTCCCAGAGAGGAAGAGGCTTCGCAAAGCACCGGGCTGTGCCCCCTTTTCTTTAGCTGAAGGGCAGCTTCAAGACCGGCGATTCCGCCTCCTGCTATCAAGACCTTCTTCGGATTCTCCGTCACACTGAACTGATATTCCGCTTCTTTTCCAAGGGCTGGATTGCGAAGACAGGTAATAAAAGGCATTTCGGTTGATACAAAACCGTCATAGCAGCCCTGATTACAGCCTACACAGCGGACTATGTCCTCTGCCTTTCCCTCCAGGGCCTTATTGCAGAACTCAGGATCCGCCAGTTGGGCACGTCCCATTACAACCATATCCGCCTTGTCCGACTCCAGAATATCCTCTGCCTGAGAAGGATCGTTTATTCTTCCTACCGCTACCGTTAACATACCGGTTTCTTTTCTGATTCTTGCTGCATTTTCCACGTTAAAGCCTCTGGGCAGATCAATGGGAGGAACCTCGTATTTAATGGCGGCACTGGAGAAATTCCCTCTTGAAACGTCCAAAACATCCACACCGGCTTCTTTGGACATTTTGCAGAACTCTATTATTTCCTCTATTGTCAATCCGCCTTCCAGATAATCATCCTGTGCATCCAGACGCATAAATAAGGGCATAGTTTCCGGGATATTCTCCCTAATGCTTCTTATACATTCCAGCAGGAATCTGGCACGATTCTTAAGTTCACCGCCATACTCATCCGTACGTCTGTTAAAATAAGGGCTTAAAAAGGAATGAGGGGTATAGTTGTGACCTGCATGAAATTCAATCACATCAAAGCCTGCTTCTACAGCTCTTTTCGCAGCCGTACCAAAGGCTTCTACTGCTTCCCTAATTGTCTCAAGGCTCGCCTCAGGCAAGATATATTCCGTTCCCGGCACAGGCATGGGACTGGGAATAACTATCATCTGGCTCTGGTCGCTTCCTACGGCAAGACCGCCTAACCACAACTGTATTCCCGCCTTACCTCCTGCTTCGTGAATGGCCTCGGTCAGCTCTTTGAGTCCTGGTATATATTTATCCTCGCTGATTGCAAGGAATTTCTTAGGTGCTGCTTTGCTGTATACGGAGCAGACCTCGGTAAAATTCAGCCCGCAGCCTCCCTTTGCCCTGGCTGCCTGATAATTTATTAACTGATTTGTCACAAATTTATCCTCTGTTGCCATTTTGGTTCCCATGGCAGGAAATATAATTCTGTTTTTTAACTCCACTTCTCTTATCCGAATGGGACTAAATAAATGCTTATAATTCATGGCCCTTCTCCTTTTATTTTTATTTTCCATATCCAGGCTGTTCTAACTCTTCCTGTTATCTGAATTATAATACAACATTATGTTTTAATCAATATGTTTAAAACATAATGTTTTAATTTTAACAAACAAAAACTCCGCAGTATTTTTCATATACCACGGAGTCCTTAATCTTTCATTATTAACCATTTTGTTACGTCTGCTAATGAATCATCCGTAACAGCTGCCTGATATAGGAGATTCTGTTTTCCCTGCTATTTAATAATCCGGCATCGTAGTTGGTAAAGCCATTATCCTCTACCGGATAATTAACGGCAGACCAGAAAATGATATGTTTATATAAAATATCTTCTCTTTTATTTATATAATTATCCAGCAGCAAGTTTATCTCCTCTGTCATTTCATTGGATACCTTAAGTATTCTCTCCGATGTTTCGTCGGATCGTTCTTTCGCATCCCTAAGAAGAACAGTAATACCAGGATACCTGATAATATACTCCATAATCTCATTTGCCACGGTAATTAACTTTTCCTCTGTTTCCAGAGTAGTATCTGCCATAATGGCCGAAATAGAGAGAGTATTGGTGATATAAAGCTCACGTACCTGTCGCAGCATCTCTTCTTTGGTGCGAAAATAATAATTAATTGCACTTACATTTACTTTTGCTTCCTTCGCAATGGTTCTGACAGAGATATTCAAAGACCGGCTTTTTCCTATCAAATACAAGGCCCTGTCCAATATATTTTCTTCAACGCTTTTTATTTCCCTCAATTTAAACCCCTTTATCAGCTTCCTTTATTTTTTAAAATTATAACATAATACTTTCAACTAATAAAGCGATTTTACTCTTTCAATATTGATATGAGAATAAGGAATATTTCGTCATATGCTGCAACTATTTCTCATGCGGCTTCGAGAGAGAACGCATGATATAAGCTCCAAATCCAATCAGCCCTGCTCCGGCAGCTGCAAATATGATGGCAAAAACCATCATTAGCAGATATTCCAAGCCTGAACTGCCGGACAGCTTGCTCCATAAAGTATAATCCGTTATCAGCAGATAAATCCCTGCCAAGGTATAGATACCGGCTCTTCCTTTTTCTCTCATACTAATAATCCTTCCTTTCCAATGCGTCCCAATCTGATACCGGCACAAATTTGTGCGGGTTCCTCCTGCTATAAACAAAATTCTGCAAACAATATCACCAGGATTATTCCTGCAAAGCATCCGACTATAATACCGTCCAACAGCCTGACCAACTTCTTCTTATCTCCTTTGATGTCCATCCCAAACCAACCCATAACAATCACCATACCTTTCCAACGCGCTTCAAGATTGCGCCGAGGATTACGCAAGCACTTCTTTCATAAAATGCAGCAGCTTTTTCATTTCAAAACTAAGATTTACTTACGTACCAAATACTTTCTCATATCAATGGCACAGGCTACCAGAATAATCAATCCCTTAATAATGTACTGGAGATTCTGATTAATCGCCAGGAAGTTCAATGCAACGAAGATAATTCGAAGCAGGAATACGCCTAATACAACACCACCTATCTTACCGGTACCTCCTACGAAGGATACACCTCCTATAACGCATGCTGCAATGGCATCGGACTCATAATTTAACCCGGTGTTGGCGGTATTGGAACCGATACGTGCAGATTCGATAAAGCCGGTAATTCCATACATACAGCCTGCCAGTGTATGCACCATAATGGTTGTCTTCATAACATTAACACCGGATACATTGGCTGCTTCCGGATTGGAACCCACAGCAAACATATTTTTTCCGAAGGCAGTTTTATTCCATACGAACCACATTAAGGCCACAATAATGCAGGCATACCATACATAATTGGGAATTGGCACCTTCCCCACAGAGATAACACTTCCGGTTACAAATTTCTTAAAGGATTTATCAAGACCGGAGAGGGGCTGGCCGTTGTTGCCGTTAATCATAATATACATTAACAAAATACCATACACAATCAACTGGGTAGCCAGAGTTACAATAAAGGGATGCAGTTTGAAGTTAGCAACAAAGAAACCGTTAACCCAGCCAACAATTCCGCCGATTATAATTACGATTAATATAACCACCGGAATAGGTACAACTGGAAGGTTCGGAAACATTTTTGTCGCATAAGTCACCGATTGCAGTAAGGAGGCCGAAACACAGGCGGTAAGTCCTACTACACGTCCGGCGGAAAGGTCTGTACCTGTCAGAACAATGGTTCCCGCAATACCACAGGCAATGGGGATATTGGCCGCTGACAGGGAAATAATATTAATAATGGAATTTGTTGAAAGAAATCTCTGATTCTGGGTATAAGTATAAATAATTGCGATAACAAGCAATATATACAACGCATTGTTAATCAGGTTTTCTTTCCAGAAAGTTCTTTTGTCTTTTGAAGTAAGCTGTATATAATCAGAATACTTTTGTTTGATATTAGCAACTGCTTTCATCCTGCACTTCCCCTTTACACATATTTTGCAGCAAGTGTCATGATTTCTTCCTGCGTTGTATTTGAAGCTTCCACCTCACCTGCCAGACGTCCGCCGGACATAACAAGAATTCTGTCACAGACTCCTAAAAGCTCCGGCATTTCGGAAGATACCATGATAACGACTTTGCCCCTGTTAGCCAGATCCAATATAAGCTGATAGATTTCATATTTGGCACCTACATCAATACCTCTGGTCGGTTCGTCTAACAAAAGCACCTCCGGTTCCGTAAGCAGCCATCTTCCTAAAATAACTTTCTGCTGATTACCTCCGGAAAGACTTCTAATCTTGGTCTCCTGAGTCGGCGTTTTTGTCCTCATGGCATTGATAGACCACTGAGTGTCTTTCTTCATAGATTTTTCACTGAGATAGAACCAAAATTTCTTATGTTTTTTTAAGCTTGAGATTACCGTATTCTCTCTGATACTTAAGATTCCGAAGATTCCTGTTGATCTTCGTTCCTCTGTCAGGAGTGCGAAACCGTTTCTGATGGATTCTATTGCTTTTCGGTTTCTCATGACTTTTCCGTCCAGCTTAATAGTTCCTTCTTTCCTTGCCGCAATACCGAATATATTTTCCAAGGTCTCCGTTCTTCCGCTTCCGTCCAAACCTGCCAGACCTATAATTTCACCCTTTCTTACCTGGAAAGATACATCCTTCACATGGGAATACTGAGCTGTCAGATGTTCCACCTCCAGGGCAGCCGCTCCCGGCTTGTTGGTTTTGGGCGGAAACTGGTTGTTCAGCTCTCTTCCGACCATCATATGGATAATCTCACCTGTGGTCAGGGAAGCGGCAGGCTTTGTTGCCACCCAGGTACCGTCACGCATAATGGTGACCTCATCTGAAATACGCAGGATTTCTGCCATCTTATGAGAAATATAGATAATGGCACAGCCCCGCTCCTTCAGCATTTTGATTATATGAAATAAATGTTCTACCTCTTCTTCCGTAAGGGAAGAAGTCGGTTCGTCAAACACAATAACCTTCGAATGAAAGGAAACCGCTTTTGCGATTTCTGCCATCTGTCTCTGAGACACCGGCATAGTCCCCATAATCTGTTTTGGGTCCACATCAATTCCTAATTCTTCAAATATTTTTTTCGTGTCTTCGTAAATTTTCTTCTCATTTACCATAATGCCAAAACTTTTCGGATAACGGCCAAGCCAGATATTATCCATGACATTTCGCTTTAATGCCTGATTTAATTCCTGGTGCACCATTGCCACACCATTTTCCAGGGCTTCTTTTGAATTCTTGAAATTTATTTCTTTTCCATCCAGTATAATCTCTCCGCTGTTTTTGGTATAAATGCCGAACAGGCATTTCATCAAGGTTGATTTGCCTGCCCCGTTTTCTCCCATCAGAGCATGTACTGTCCCCCTTTTCACGGTCAGGGAAACGTGATTCAACGCCTTTACACCGGGGAATTCCTTGCAGATGTCATTCATTTGCAACACAACATCCTGCTCCATAGCCATCCTCCTATTTTGTAAAAGGCAGTCGTTTACGGCTGCCTTTATTTTTAGCTTTAAAATTACTTTTCCACTTATTCGCCTGTATAGGTTCCGTAAGGGATATAGATTTTGTTTGCTACTTTATCGGATTTCTTATAAGAGTCTGTTCCATCCATTAAAGCTTTGCCGGTTGCCGCATTGTTTGTAAGGAAGGCGATACAGTCAGCCATACCCTGTGCATCCTGCTTGATAGTACCAATCATCTTGCCGTCAGCAATAAGCTGCTTTGCAGCATCGGTTGCATCTACGCCAAATACCGGGATAGTTTTGGAATCAGCGGTGCCAAGGTTGTAACCCTTATCATTTAAAGCAGAGATTACGCCTTCTGCCATACCATCATTGTTACAGATAACAAGTTCAATCATATTTTTATTCTCTTCATTGTACTGAGAGAGGTTGGTAGTCATATAATTATTAGCTGCTGTTGCACTCCAGTTTCCGTCCTGGTCTACCTGATAAGCATCCTTATTGGAAGCATCAAAGTAAGCTAATTTCGGATATCCGTTTTTCTCAAGAACTGCATTGGCATCTTCTACTGCATATTGAGTACGATAGATTGCTTCTACATTTCCAAGCTGTCCCATGAACATAGCGTAAGAAATAACTCCGTCTCCGTTTAAGTCCGCTGCTTTAAAGTTCTTAACCAGGTATTCTCCGATCATCTGTCCCTGCATATGTCCTGCTTCCGGTGCATCGGTTCCTACAAAAGCTAATTTATCATAGCTGTTCAATACGGTTCCTTCATCATCTGTTCCTTCTACTGCACGGTTAAAGAAAACAACCGGAATACCGGCGGCTGAAGCCTTGTCAACAATAGCCTGAGAAGCATCTACGGAACCGGAAGTTACGATATTAACAACCAGAAGAGTTGCTCCGGTGCTGATAGCTGTATCAATCTGCTCGTTCTGAGTTGTCTGGTTACTGTTACTGTCATAATCCTGATAAGTTACTCCCAGCTTATCCAGAGATGCATCCAATGCAGTACGTACAGAGGAAATATAAGTATCTGAGTAAGTGTAATAGAATACGGAAACATTAGCTTTTGACAGGTCCCCTGCCTTGTCTGCCACATTGTCCGCCACTTTACCGGCTTCCGTAGCTGCGGGTGTCGTGGTATCTGTTGTTTTGTTATCCCCTTTGTTTGAAGAGCTGCAGCCTATTAAGGTAAATGCCATTGCTGCACATAACAGTACTGCTAAAATCTTTTTCTTCATAAAAAAATACCTCCTGTATTTTGTATTTCGTTACAGGCCTTTGCCATGTAATACCACACACCTTTGTTATGTACACACAGGCATGTAATACTGCATACACTCATGCTTGTAACATATGTTACAGGCAAAGTATAGCATTCGAATTATACAAAATCCATGAGATATCTTAAGATTTACGTTCAATTTTATATCATTTTATACAAACAACAAACAAACCGTTTTATGGTTTTGTTCAAAATTTTATGATAATGTTAGAAATTTTATTATCTTTTATACATTTAGTCGAAAGGAAACAATATTCTCTGGTACTCATCATCAAACATATTATCCCTGGTTACCAGGGTGGTGGCTGTATCCACCTTATCTTTAGGCAATTTTATTCCATTGATAAGGTTATAGGCGGATTCGATTCCTAAGTATCCCATGGCAAAGGGATTCTGTACAATCAGAGCATCCACTTCTCCTGTTTCCAGCATACCGACAGAAACCACATTGCTGTCAAATGCAACAACAGTAGTTTTATCACCTATTCCCCGTTCTCTGATGGCGTCTCCCACTCCAAGGCTGGTCCATTCATTGAAAGTAGCAATGGTGTTAATATCCGGGTGCTTTTTCAGCATTTCTAATGTACCCTTTTTTGCATCCTCTTCTGTGGAGATAACGTTAATGGCATCCAGAATCTCTACTCTCTTATCAGCGCCCAGAGCCTCACGTAAACCCATCTCCCTTTGCTGCCCATTGGCAGTTTTCTTATCAAAATTCACAATTCCCACTTTCAGATTGCTTTCCTTTGAGGTAAGCGCTGCTTTTCCGGCCATGATACCCGCTTTATAGTTATCGGTGCCGATATGGCAGCTCACCTGACTGCTGTTCACATCACTGTCGATAACGATTATCTTTACTCCCTGTTTTGCCGCAGTATTAATGGCATCTGCATTGGCATTATAGTCCACCGCTGAGAAGATAATCACTTCCGCTCCATTTTTTACGGCTTTCTCAATCAAAGCATTCTGTGCTTCATAATCTTCCTCATTTTTGGGCCCTTCAAAAGTAACGGTCAGATTGTATTCCGTACTGGCGGCATTCACACCTGCGCTTACAGACTTCCAAAAAGCAGAATCCGTGGATTTAACGATAACTGCAACGTAATGCTTCGTTGTTTCCGCCTCGGATTTTTCTTTTGTCTGTGTATAGCTTAGAACATAGAGGATACTGGTAGCACATATGCCAAGAAGCATCAGCAAAAGCATGAACGAAAGGATTTTTCTATTCTTATTTTGCTTCATAATCACCCTCCGATACTCTGGGAATACGAATCAGAACACGAGTACCCTCATCCGGTTCACTGCTAATCGTCAGTCCATAACTTTTCCCGAAATAAATCTTAATACGGTCGTTTACATTCTTTATTCCGATACCTGTTCTTCCCCCCGATTCTTTCTGCAGTATCTCCTGACTTTGTACCTTGGTCATTCCCACCCCGTTATCCTCTACAACCATAATGATATCATCGCCCTCCTGCTGTATCCGAATTCTGATTTCCCCTTCGTCCACCATATTAAAACCGTGAACAATGGAATTCTCTATAATCGGCTGAAGAGTTATCTTATTGCACAGATAGGGCAGGCAGTCCGGATCCACATCAAACTCATAAGTAAATCTGTTCTTGTACCGGAATTTCTGAATCCGCAAATAGCTTTCCGCATGCTGCAGCTCTTTTTCAATAGGAATAAGCTCGTGTCCTTTGCTGATACTGATGCGAAAGAGCTTTGCAAGGGCATTGGTCATTTCCTCCGCTTCCTGATTTCTGCCTTCTTCACACATCCAAGAAATAGAATCCAGCGTATTGTAAAGGAAATGCGGATTAATCTGAGCCTGCAATGCATTCAACTCTGTTTTTCTAAGGGTAATTTCTTCCTGCCTTACCTTCTCCATCAGTCTTTGTATACGCACGACCATGTGGGCAAAGGAAGTAGAAAGTGACATTATCTCACTGGTTCCATTAATCTGGACAAACTTGAAATTCTCCGCATTCTTCTCAAATTCACCCATGGCATTGGCCAAATGGCTGACGGGCTTTGCAAAAAACCAGGATAATAACAGCCCCGCAAGAAAGGAGGTTATCAGTACTATGACTAATATGGCAACCATGATACGCCCCATATCCTGCACTTTACTGGTTATCATCTCGTCCACATAGCTAACGCCTACAATCCTCCATTTGCTGTTCTCCAGCGATTGTATGGTATAGATAACATTGGTATCCAGATAAGAACCATCCTGAAGCCCCTGTATTTTCTTCGTCATTTCTTCTTTCAGCCCTGCATTAATCAGCTGCTGCTGGGGATGATACACGATTTTTCCATTCTCATCCATTATAAAGCAATAACCATGCTGCCCGATTCCGACCTCATCTACGTAGTTGGCAATGCTGGAAAATCGGATATCCATAGCCAGTAAAGACTCTGCCCCTGTTCTGTCCGTAATTTTCCTGGCTATTGTTACCACCCATGGATAATCATCCTGAAAGACCGATACTACATGAGGGCTGGAAATGGCAATATCCTTGCTCTCTCCCAGCTCCATGTAAGAGAGATTAAGGCGGTAATTATCCTTTAGAGCATCCTCTCCCACCCATGCTTCCTTTTTGCTGCCGTCGGAATCATATAATATGATATCAACCACATCGGGCCGTATCTCCAGAAGGTTCTCAAAGAAATCCGACTTCTTTTCTTTCTCCCGGTTAACATTTTTCTGAATCATTCCCATAATCTCGCGGATATCTCCGGTATAATTGGAAACTGTATTTTTGACCTGCACAACAGCCTGTTCACTGTTGGTAATTGCATTTTTCTCCATAGTATTCCGGTAAAGATGTGAAAATATATACAGAACTGTCAGCAGTGTAATAAATACCACCAGGGTTATAAAACCCGTCATCATATTGGATAAAGATATCTTATTCCTGTTTCGGTGCTCCTTCATTTTGCCTCCTGCATGCATTAGGAGATATTCCGGTGAACTTTTTAAAGCAGTAGCTAAAATAATGCTGGTCCGTATAGCCACATTCTTCCGCAATATCCTTAATCTTTAATGATGAGAAATATAACAGTTCCTTTGCTTTTTCCATTCGTTTTCCGGTCAATAGATCAACAAAGGTACTGCCCGTTGATTTCTTAATCAAGGCACTTAAATAATTAGGACTTATGGCAATCTCACTGCTGATAGAGACCAGGGATATCTCCTGGTCCATATAACGTGTCTCGATTAATTTTATGGCTCTGTCACAGATTGCCTCACTGCTCTTTTGCCGCCGTTCGGAAACCAGTTCCCTGGCTGTCAGAAAGAATTTCTTATAGCGGTCTTTGGCTTCGCTGAAATTATTATACAGAATCTGCTCCTTTACCGGTGAATACTGGAGCAGTTCCTTCACGGCTTCCCCGTCTCCTACCGCTTGTACAATACGCAGAACTACCGATACCAGCTGTATCATAAGCGCTCCTGTTGTCGCAGCCGTTACTTTTTGATTCAGCTCCTCAAACAGTCTTTCCAGCCATAATTCCATATCTTCCTTTGTGCCGGCGCGAATAATGTTTTCAATTTCATTTACAACATTTTGTACCTTGGTCTGGTCATAATCCTCTGACCGCTCCACGTCTGAGATATAATAAACATTGCTGCCCTTTTTCTGAGCATAGCTTATTGCATTAGAGGCCTCCAGATAGGCTTCATGGCAGTCAGTCAGATCCATGACCACGCGGCTGATACCAACACAACAGGATAAATTCATAATCTGTTTTACGCTTTGTATAATGTCTTCCACCAATATATGGAGGTATTTTTCAAAGCCTCTTTGGGTAGCCATCAGCAGGGAAACGATTCTCCCATTGGCATAAAAACTGGTATGCTTTATATATTTTCTTAAAATCATATCAATTGCATTCACATTATCAGGGGTGGTGCAATTTCCTTTTTCCTCATCTGTAATCCGGGTTACCATAACCGTATATCCGTAGTCCCTGCCGGCACCAT
>JAEXGM010000216.1 GCA_023450835.1 Bacillota bacterium
GCAAGCACAATAGCAATAAAATTCAATATCATAGAAGCCGCCAGGTTAATATTGATTGTTTTCATCATTTGCTTTGACAAGGTCAATAAATGAGGCAATTCTTTGATGTCATCACTGATAAATACCATATCTGCTGCTTCTATGGCGATATCACTGCCAATTCCGCCCATAGCAATTCCTACATAAGCTGATTTTAGAGCAGGGGCATCATTGATACCATCCCCAATCATACAGATATTTTCATTGGCTGTTTCATATTTCCGGATGATTGCAAGTTTATTTTCCGGAAGACATTCTGTGTATATTTCTCTGATTCCAGCCTTTCTGCCCATGTGAAGCCCTGCTGTTTTCCCATCTCCTGTTAAGAGCGTGGTGGATATACCGGTATCGTGAATCTTCTCTACAATATCTTCAATCTCAGGACGCATGGTGTCTGCCAATATAATAAAACCTACTACCTTTTTTTCCTTAGCCAGATAAATTACCGTACTACCGCCTTCTTTGGCTGTTTTTACTTCATTCTTCAGGCTTTCCGTAAGGATAATCTCCTTCTCTGCCAGGAATACTTCATTCCCGGCAAAGGCAGGGGTTCCATCATATAATCCTTCGACCCCTCTTCCGGTAGACATCCTGAATTCCGTAACCTCTTTCATATCGTTCTTTCCATATTTCTTATAGTACTCCATGACAGCCTTACCTAAAGGATGCTCCGACCGGAATTCCAGGGAAGCTGCCATACGAAGCAATTCATCCTCCGAGGTGCCCTCTGCTCCTATTATACCGGCTACTTTGAGCTTACCGTGTGTTATGGTGCCTGTTTTATCAAAAGCTACCCGCTTGACCTTAGAAAGTCTCTCCAATGCATCCCCTTCTCTTACCAGGATACCGTACTTCGATACATTCCCGATAGCCGCCATAATAGCTGTGGGTGTGGCAAGAACTAAAGCACAGGGACAGAATACTACGAGAATGGTTACTGAGCGGATTATCTCTCCGGAAAATACCCAGGTAATAGCAGCAGAAAGAAGCGCTATTACTACAATCCAGGTAGCAAAACGATCAGCAATTCCTACAATCCTGGCCTTACCGGCATCCGCCGATTCTACCAGCTTAACCATGCGCTGAAAGGAACTATCTTCTCCTACCTTTTCCGCTCTCATATCAAAAGAACCAAATTGGTTGATGGTACCGGAGGCAATCATATCGCCTTCTCTTTTTTCCACCGGCAGGGATTCTCCTGTCATAGCGGACTGGTCAATGGAGGTCTCACCCTTTACGATAATTCCGTCCACTGTAATGGTTTCCCCGGGAAGAACTCTTAATATATCTCCTTTGATTACTTCCTCCGCAGGTATAATACATTCCTTTCCTTCCCTTAACACCCTGGCAATGGTAGGTGTCATATGTACCAGGCTTTCAATTCCGGCCCTTGCCTTTGCCACTGTCCGTTCTTCCAGAAAAGCACCAATGGTCATGATAAATGCCACTTCACCTGCAGCAAATATCTCTCCGGTTATAACAGATGCAATCAGAGCCATAGAAACCAGTACATCCGCTTTGATATCAAATTCTGTGACTAATCCTATAATGGCTTCTTTGATAATTGGTATACCGCATAATAATATTGCTATCCATGCAGCATTCATCGGCAATCTTCCCAGGTCAAAAAAGCTGATAATCAGTGCCGGTAAAGAAACTGCCAGGAAGATAATCGTACGCTTTTCCGAGTTTTTCAATAATTCTATCACTTTGTCTCTCCTTTTCTGCCATCGGCTCAATATACCTATGGGGGTATATGTATATCAGCATTATACCCATAGGGGTATACCCTGTCAACAGAAATTTTCAGACACAAAAAAAGTGGCTGCAATTACAACCACTCTTCCTATGCTTTATGACATTCTTGAGAAATGCTCCACTGCCTTGGAGAAATTGGCAATGGTTTTTTCTGCATCTCCGTGTTCAATTCCTTCTTTCACACAATGATTCAAATGCCCTTCCAGAACAATCTGTCCGACTTTATGGAGCGCACTTTTTGCGGCATTTATCTGTATTAATACATCTTCGCAGGGGACATCCTCATCAACCATTTTATCAATCGCCTTAATCTGCCCCATTATCTTATTTAATCGTCTATGCAGATTTTCCGAATCCATACACTGTTTCATAATTAACCTCTTTTCTGGAGTATCAAATCTATGCTTCAATACTCGTTAATCGGCAGTTGAAACTATATTTGATTTCAACCTTACTTTCTGATACCCATAGGGGTATATTAAGTATAGCATTTTTACGAATTTCCGTCAACTTTAAGCCTGCAACCGTATGAGGCTGCTCTCTGTTCCGCCCTTCCTCTTTAGCCCTGTATAAATCAATATCTGCTCTTTAGGGATTTAGAATACCCTGCTGCTTCTATGGGTATGCTACGCTGCGGAACACCGGATAATCCCGGAAGAAATTGTCCTCCTTTTATAACTCCTTATATAATACCAGCTTATCGCATTTTCTTCCTTCAATCAGATATTCTCCCTCAACCTTTTCTTCCAGCATAAAGCCATTCTTCATCAGTATTCGGGCAGATGAGATATTTTCATCTACAACACTGGCCGTAAGTCTTTTTAACTTAAGATTACGACATGCAAAATCACATAACAAGGCCACGCTCCTTGTGCCATAGCCTTTTCCCCAATAATCTTTATGAAAGACATAACCTATTTCTGCGACAGCCATATCAAACTGAAAGTCAAATAACATAATCGTACCGATTACTCTGGCGGTTTCCTTCAAGACCACAGAAGCATAAAGATGAGTTCCTGCTGCCTCCCGCTTTATCATTGTTTCAATATGTTCATATGTCTCTTCCCTGCGCTGCATTAACTTCCAGCCGATATACCGGGAAACATCTATGTCCGATGTATAGCTGTGAATCTCTTCTGTATCTTCTGCGCTAAGTTCTCGGAATGATATCATATCATCGGATAGATTATGAAATATATCCGCCGCTTCTATAACCGGATTTGTATTATTCATGTATTTTCCCCATTTTCTAGCAATATGCATTAATATAATAAATATAATTTACTCTAAATCCATAAAGAAATCAATATTTGCTCATCGATGTCCCTATGAATTTAAACAGAGAGCAACATACAAAAATGGATGCAGCGAAAGATATCCGTTACACCCATTCCACTCATTCCTTTATGATATCAAAACTTAATACGGAAATATCACCGTCAGCAGCATCTTAAACTGCTCCTCCGCATAAACGGCATGAGGAACGTTATTGGGCATAACAATGCTCTCGCCCCCTGCTACAAGATACTCTGTTTCTCCTATTGTAATCCGTGCCTTGCCGGATAGAACATTTACCATTGCATCCCCTGTGGAGGCGTGAGTACTGATTTGTTCTCCTTTATCAAAGGAAAATAATGTAACTCCAACATTCTTATTCTGAACGAGAGTACGGCTCACTACCTGTCCCTGCTGATACTCTACCAAATCTGCTAAATTCTGTACCTTCTCAAAATCAATATTTCTTAAATACTGTGCTACCATAATATTTCCTCCTTATTTTTATCTTTTCTTGACTTCCTGCTCCTTATTATACTATGATAAGAGAAATATATCCGTTGTTTTTACAACACAAAGGAGATTATCTATGATTAACAGAAATATTATCTTAGCTGACTGTCCGCTTTTCTTCGGTATTAAAGAGGAGGAATTCGATTCCATGCTCTCCTGTCTGGCGGCAAGAGTGATGGAATATAAAAAAGATACTTATATCTATACTTCCGGAAGTGATATGTCTGAGATTGGAATTGTCCTTTTCGGAAGCGTAATTATTATCAAAGAAGATTATTGGGGAAATCGTACTATAATCGCCAGAATGTCCGCTTCCGATATGTTTGCAGAGTCCTTTGCCTTTACCGCCGGTGATAAACTTTCCATTAGTGTCGTTGCGGCAGAGAACACGGAAATTCTTTTTATTGACTGCAAGAACATAATTAATATCAACGTCTCCCCCTGTGGATTCCATACCACCCTGATCAATAACATGGTACGGATACTGGCCGGAAAGAATGTAATGTTAATGCAGAAGATCGACCATATCTCCTGCCGCAGTACCAGGGATAAGCTCTTATCCTATCTATCCGCACAGGCCCTGGAGCAAAAGAATAAATCTTTTACCATTCCCTATAACCGTCAGGAATTAGCGGATTACCTCTGTATCGACCGCAGTGCTATGTCCAATGAACTAGGCAAATTAAGGGACGAAGGTATCCTCGCCTTTCACAAGAATTCTTTTGAACTATTTTAGTACTACCCTGCGTAAATTTCAGGCACCGATATTAAGTAAAATTTACACAAGGCAGTACTGGTACATCGTTCTGTAAATTAACAGTCCGGTTGATTTGAGAAGAATACGCTGTATTACTTGCCTGACTCTAAGGCCTGGCTGATTACACTCCTCATAATATCTTCTGTCATCATACCCGGCACATACCCCAGTAATTTTCCGTTTTTATCAAATACAAAAGTTGTGGGAAAAGCTGATATTCCGTACTTTTGAAGTATGTCACCGGTGGTATCGAACAGGGTAGGAAAAGTATACTCATTATCAACTAAAAATGATTTGATATAATCTACATCTTCATCGGAATTATTGGGATAATCCTTGCTCTTAGGATTAGTGATTCCCAAGAATACGACCTCTTTTTCATTAGACCCGAATTCTTTATAGAGTTTTTCAATATCCGGAAGCTCCTTTTTACAGGGCGGGCACCAGGTTGCGTAAAAGTTCAGGAAAACGACCTGACCTTTATAGTCGGAAAGGGTATGTTCGTCTCCATTCTGATCTGTCAATGTGAAGTTCGTCTCTGCATACTCATCCGTACCGGAATTCCCGTTACTGCTATCAGCTTCAGCGGATTCTGCCTGGCTGTCTTTATCTCCCGATGTCTCTGTCCCTTTATTTTCTTCTAACTTACTATCTCCTGCTCCATTATCTCCGCTGACAGCTTCTTTGCTGCCATTATCAGCGGAAGTTCCCTCCGTGTTTTCACCGGAAGCCGTATTTTCCTTTACTGCCTGGGCTTTATTCAGATAGCTGGAGATTCCATTCATATAGCCTGTAAAGGTCATGAAGCCGATGATTATAAGCAGTATACCACCTGCTTTAATTGTATATTTTACCAAATTCTTCTTTGCCTTTAAGAAATTAAGTACCTGGGAAGTAAATAATCCCAGCAGCAGGAAAGGAATTAAAAACCCTAACGCATACAGAAGTATCAGAAGAAATCCAAGAACTGTATTCTTTGCTCCCGATACTAATATAAGTACAGAGGATAAAGCAGGCCCGATGCAAGGTGTCCAGGCGAAACTGAACGTAAACCCAAGAACCAGGGCAACCAGAGGATTTACACTTCTGTCGGTCACTTCATAATTCAACTTTTGTTCTCTCTGTAAGAATGGAAATTGAATAAAGTCCAGCTGTACCAACCCTAAAAGGATTATAAGAATGCCGCTGATTCTTATAAGCAGATAACGATGATTACCAAGCAGCTTTCCAAGCAAGGTGAAGGAAGTTCCAAGAAGCAAAAAGGCAAAGGATATCCCCAGAATAAAAAAGGCCGTATTGAGAAACACCCTTTTCCTCTCATAAACTATAATGCCGTCCCGCTCCGTCTTTGCACTCCCGGCAAGATATCCCATATAAACCGGCAGCAAAGGAATTACGCAGGGGGAGAAGAAAGATAATATTCCTTCCATAAAAACCAAGACATAGCTTATGTGATTTGTTAATGCAATACCAACCATATATACCTCCTGTATTTAGCTCTGTACTCTTAAGTGGCGGAGCATCACCGCACTATGTACAATATTGTATTCCATTATACTGTCTCAGAAATTTTTATCTGTGATTACATCACATGAGCCTGTTGAAATACTTAAAAATCTTTCAGTTACTTCTTGTCCATGATATTCATACGATGTATAATAGCGTCTGGACAGATTTAGATGTAACATATACAAAGTGATTAATATTCTATTATGTAACATAACAGAAATACCTTAGAAAATTTGAAAGCTGAGCTTAGATTGAAAACAAAAGCAGTCTTTTCAACTACAGATTAACGAATATCCAATCAGAGATTGAATATTTACGAAAGGGATTAAAATGACTAAATTAAACCTTACTAGACTAAAGCACTTCTTAAAAGCAGAGACTGTCTTAGTAATTGCCGCATTTGCAGCAATACTCTCCATGTTTTTTATTCATCCAAACAGAGAATACATAAAATACATAGATTTTCGAACACTTTCCCTTCTATTCTGCCTGATGCTTACTATTTCAGGATTAAAGAGCATAGGACTTTTTGATGCTCTGGCCTTTGCCATCATCCCTCGTTTTAAAAATGCCAGAACATTGTGTCTGATACTTATGCTCCTGTGTTTTTTTACCTCTATGTTTATCACAAACGATGTGGCTCTAATTACTTTCGTTCCTTTTACCATTATTTTGTATACAGCATCCGGGTTAATAGAAAGGCTTATTTTTACTGTGGCCTTAGAAACCGCTGCCGCTAATCTTGGCAGTATGCTTACTCCGGTAGGTAATCCTCAAAACCTTTATCTCTATTCCCGTTTTCACATCAGCCCTGCTGAATTTTTCTCTATTACACTTCCTGTATCCATTATGGGGCTTATCTTCTTGACCGCCGCCTCTTTACTTTGTAAAAAACAACCGGTCATCCTGGAATCTCAGGGCTCAATGCCACTTTTAAATAAAAGAAAGCTGTTTTTGTACCTGTTATTGTTTATCCTATGCCTTTTGTCTGTATTCTATGTGATTGATTACCGGGTAATAGTTCTGCTAATTTTTCTCATCCTTATAATTTCAGACCGCAAATTGCTTCTTCATGCTGACTACTGTCTGCTTTTAACCTTTGTCTGTTTCTTTATCTTCGTCGGCAATGCAGAAAAGATAGAAGCCGTACGTGAAGTATTGACCTCTTTTATAAAGGGGCGCGAAATACTTTCCGGAGTTCTGTTAAGCCAGGTTATCAGCAATGTTCCGGCAGCGGTTTTACTTTCCGGTTTCACAGGTAATTGCCGCTCTCTTTTGCTGGGAACGAATATCGGCGGGCTTGGAACCCTAATTGCTTCTCTCGCCAGTTTAATTTCTTTTAAATTCTATGTGCGTACAGAGAATGCTAATCCCATTCGCTACCTTTTTGCCTTCACCACCCTCAATATCGGGCTTTTGCTGCCAATCTTAGCACTTTCAATAATGTTTCTTTCCTAATATGAGCACCTGGGGTACAACGGCTATGCACCAGTTACTCAGCCGCATTATTCGTTATACCGGTACTTTTTTCAAGCCACTGAATATAATCATTTCCCCAGTTTGCAAGTGCCTCAAGGACAATTTCAAATTTCTCCCCTATCTCACTTAAGCTGTACTCCACTTTTGGAGGTATCTGCTCAAATTCATGGCGAATAATGAGTCCCTCTTCTTCTAATTGCTTCAGCTGCCTGGACAGTGTTGCATGGGTCATCTCCTCCGGAAGTCTTCGCTGCAATTCATTAAATCTTACCGGCCCGCTGCTTAACAAATACAGAATATATATGGACCATTTTCCTGTTAATATCTTCTGGGAAGTAACATAAGGGCACATGCCGAATAATTCTTTTTTCATAGTTCTCCTTCTTTTATATAGAATTTTACATTATAAGTAGTATAAGAATAATATTGAGTTTGCTCCTACATCTGATATCTTATATGGTTCATTCTATTAACTATAATTATAAAATTTTATTATAATAAGTATCATAAATAATACCGGTATCATAAAATATCGTACTTGAGATTTTATTTACAGTATATATAATAGTACTGTTATTTGATTATAACATTTCATTTTGAAAGGAGCAAATATTTTTATGAAGGAAGTATTAAATTATTTAAAAGAGAGCCAGACTTTTTATCTTGCAACCAATGAGGGAGATCAACCCCGTGTGAGACCCTTTGGTGCTGTTGCCGAATTCGAGGGCAAGCTTTATTTTTCAACAAATAATACAAAGGAAGTATTCAAACAATTAGTAGCTAATCCTAAAATTGAAATCTCTGCTATGAATAAAGGCAGCTGGATTCGTCTTACCGGTATCGCTGTTCATGATGACCGCATTGCTGCCCGTGAGAAAATGCTGGAAGAGAATCCTTCCATAACCAGAATGTATTCAGCCGATGATGGTATTATGGCTGTGTTCTACATAAAGGACGCCACTGCGACCATCAGCTCCTTTACCGATGCACCAAAAACTATAACATTTTAATACGGCACCAATTCATAAAAAAAAGCGGTGCCTTTTCCTGATAATCCTGTGGTTAAGCACCGTTTTCTAACAAATATCATTTTTTCTAAATTTTCTTTATCTTCTAGGCCCCGCCGCTACTTTTACATTGGAAAAGTCCGCCTTGTTGAATTTGTCTACGCATAACAGGAAGAAAATCACTCCCATCAATATAATTACAAGCAAGCCAATTATAGGCGTAATAACAAATCCATGGACATCAAAAGCAACCCCCTGCCTGATAAGTTCAGACTGGGACACACTCTCCATCTTTAAGGAGATAAAACGAAAAATTGCCGTTAAATACGTCAGAGGATTGATATAGACCAGAGGCGCCAGGAATTTCGGCATAATCGTTGTTGGAATATAAGCTCCTGAAAGAAAAGTAAAAGGCATCATTATCATGGTACTTACAATCTGGAAAGAAGAAGAATTCCGTGATATGGTAGCCAGGAATAAGCCAATGGAACCAAAAGTCAGACCCGCTGCCGCCATTACCGCAATCATTTCAAGCAAATGCAGGATATCCAGGTGAAATCCCATAAAAAGGCTCAATACTGTTATTAAAAGTCCCTGCATAACGGCAATAATTGAACCGGATAAAATGTGTCCGATTGAAATCTGCGCACGGGAAATAGGCGATACCAGCACTTCTTTCATATAGCCGCTGGCAATATCCGAAAGGATATCCGTCGAATTGTTCAAACTGGTCTGAAAGACTGTCATAATAATTACTCCGGATATCAGATAATTCATTGGCTGCTCCAGACCGCTCATCGAAGATTTCATCACAAAAGAGAATATAAACAGGAAAAATAAAGCCATTATGATACTGCCAAGCAGCCTCCCTTTATCCCTTATAAAATTCAGAAGATTTTTTTGTAAAATAGCTCCTACCACATTCATTATGCTCTGATCTCCTTTCCCGTAATAGCAAGGAATACCTCATTTAGTGTACCCTTTTTCACTTCAAAGTCAGTAATGTTCTCTTTGAACCGGGTCAGCAATTCCAAGGCCTTTGACGGCTGGGTAGTATTAATGATGATATGGCGGTTGCAGATTTCATGCACAATACTCTCACAGTTAAGATAATCCTCTATTTCTTCCGGTATTTTGCAGTCAATCTGCAGTATGGTATTGGTATATTGCTTCTTTAAATTCTCCGGTGTATCGTAAGCTATGATTTTACCATGATCCATAATTGCAACATTGGAACATATTTCGGCCTCGTCCATGTAATGAGTGGTAAGGAATATTGTAATGTTCTTCTGCTTTTGCAGTCTCCGTATATATTCCCACACATTTGCCCTGGTCTGAGGATCGAGTCCGGTAGTCGGCTCATCCAGAAACAGTACTTTGGGGTAATGTACAAGACCTCTGGCAATTTCCACCCTTCTCTTCATGCCGCCTGAAAGTCCTGCAACCTTTACCTTTTTCCAATCGCTTAATTCCACCAGGTTCAAGACAAAGTTAATACGCTCCTCAATCTGATTCTTCGGAACCTTGTAGAAATGACAGTGGAATCTGAGGTTCTCCTCAACGGTAAGCCTTGCATCCAGCGTGGAATCCTGAAATACTATCCCGATGTCCTTTCTGACCTTTTCTTTTTCCTTCGCCACATCATGACCGTTTATGGTCATAATCCCGCTTGTTTTATCAAGTATCGTGCACAGGGTGTTAATAGTAGTGCTCTTTCCTGCTCCGTTAGGACCTAAGAAGGCAAATATCTCTCCTGCTTTGACATCAAAGGAAATATCGTCTACTGCTTTAAAATCCCCATAACTTTTTGAAAATCTGCTTACTTCAATTATATTATTCATCCTAATAACCATGTCCTTTCCAACGTGCTGGAAGAATACGCGAGGGTTTCCGCAGGCACAAACACGTGTGAAAATTATCTTTTTAATTTCCACACTAACAATCATGCTCTTTCCAACGAACCTTATGTTTGCGCCGAGGATTTCGCAGGCACAAACATGTATGTGAAAATCATCTTTTTAATTTTCACACTAACAGCCTCCCCTTCAGCTTCTCCCTGGAATATCGCAAGTATGCAGACCGATGTTCTGCATACTTGCAGGCTGACAGCAGCCCTGATACTTCCAGATTTGTATAAGAATTATAATGCTATGCAGTTCATATTAATTACCGAGCATATTACTTATCAATCCTTGGAGTTATGATGTCTTTTAGGAAATTGAAAATAACCACTCTCCGGTTGGAATCCCCCTCTGTTCATATATCCTCCTCTATTACAGAACATCTCTGCTCTTAAAAGACCTTCTCTTCCGTGAAATCCCTCTCTGCCATGATAACCTCTTGGGTTTTCTTCTCCATGCCAGAAGCCTCCAAAGAGTTCTTCTCTGCCCCAGAATTTATCACTATCATCATCTTCTTTTAATTCCTTTTCCAGATTCTCTGCCAGATGAAGCAGAATACTTTGAAGATTATTTTTCTCTTCTTTCGTCAGGCATTCAAAAAGCTTATCCATTTCCGCCCTTCTTTGCTCTGCTTTTCTTGCTGCTTTCTTTCCGGTTTCGGTAAGTTCAGCGGTAAGCAGAGTCTTATCTTCCTCCACTGTCTTTAAGGTTATCAGCTCTGCTTCTTCCATTCTGTCAAGCAGCCGGTTCAAACTCTTAAATGATATACCAAGAGTTTCTGAAAGCTCTTTGCTGGTAGTTCTATTGTTTGTCTGGAGAGCTACTAACACCTGTTCCATTTGCCCTCCCTTATAACCAAATCTTAAATTTCTGCCGCCTCTTGCTCTCTGAACCATCATATCCGTATAAAACATTAATTCATCCAAACTCTTTTTATTATTTTCCATATTGTTAATCTCCTTTGATTTTTAATTTTAATAAGGTACCTTTCTATCCACATTATAAAGGTACCTTTCTATATTGTCAATAGTATTTTAATAAAAAAAATTAGGAACTGTTTTAAAGTATACTTAAAACAGTTCCCAGCCTTCAATTTTTTATTATTTTAATCTTTTTCCGAATCCTTTGAATCTCTTTTCCTGGTTCGGGGCCCCCCTCTTTCAGGCTCCTGTCCGCCAAACATCTGGGCAAAATACTCCCTGCCAAAAGCATGGGCAGCACCATTCCTGTCAAAAGGAAAGCCACCATGAAAATCTCTTTTATGAAAACCAAAATCGTCTTCTCCGAATTTCTCTTCCAAATCATTGATAATCCGTTCAAAAAGCCCTGCAAGGATATCCTGTTCCTCGTCCTTCAAACATCCGAAAATCATATCCTTTTCAGAATCCTGCCCGCTTTGGTTAGCGGCTTTTTTGCCTTCTTCCGTTAGTCGGATTTCCATCACTCTGCGGTCCTCATCGGAAGGAGTACGGGTAATAAAACCACTTCTCTCCAGCTTTGCCAATAATTCTCCCAAAGATTGAGAGCGAATATCCAATATAGTGGATAATTCCTTCTGACTGATTTCCGGCTTCAATTTCAAGAGGGCCAGTATTCTTCCCTGTCCTTTATGAGGATTAGCCATAGGGCCAAATTCTCTTAAATTATGCAGCTGGCATCTTCTTACCAGCCATTCCAGCCGCGAAAACTGTTCATATAGGTCAGTCTTATTATTCATGATAACCCCTTTCGTGAATATCTTCAATTTGATATTCCTGAATCCGTAGTTGAAAAAACTGCTTTTTGTTTTTTCAACCTACACCTTTCTTTCCTGCCTTTGCATTATTTTTCATTCAGTTTCATTTCGTACATAAATTCCAGCTTCCGGTAA
>JAEXGM010000276.1 GCA_023450835.1 Bacillota bacterium
TTTTGATTTAGTATATATATGTTATTTTTCTAAATTATACTAAATTATTTCATATATAAAAAGGATGTGCCGCATGTCACAAAAGGATTTACATTCATTCATAAAAGAGCTGGAAGAACGCGGGGAGTTAAAACGAATTCTCACCGAAGTCTCCTCCGAACTTGAGATTACAGAAATTACCGACCGGGTATCAAAAGCCCACGGTCCTGCCCTGCTATTTGAAAGGGTAAAGGGCTCAAAGTACCCGCTTCTGATTAATGCCATGGGCAGCTTTGACCGCATGAGCCTGGGATTAGATACAAAGAATCTGGACGAGCTCGGTGCCCTGATATCCGAATATCTTGACCTGGGGAATTATCTTTCATTTAAGAGATTGATAAAAAGCATTCCCAGGTTACTGCGGCTTCTCTATGCGCTCCCCTCCAGGTCCAAAAGGCGGGGGCAATGCCAGGAAGTCATCGAAAGAGACGTTGACCTTGATACTCTTCCCGTCCTGAAATGCTGGCCGGAAGATGCCGGCAAATTCATGACCCTGCCCCTGGTCTTCACAAAGGAATATGGCACCAAACGCCAGAACGTAGGCATGTATCGGCTTCAGCTCCTTGATAAAACCAGCACCGGCATGCATTGGCATAAACATAAGGATGGCTCCCAAAATTACAGGAGCTATCAGGAACAGGGCTTGAGAATGCCGGTATCCGTGGCCCTTGGCTGTGACCCGGCCATAACTTATGCTTCCACTGCTCCTATGCCTCCTATGCTGGATGAGATGATGCTAGCCGGATGGCTTCGCAAATCCCGGGCACGGATGGTAAAATGCATCACCAATGATATCTATGTCCCCGCCAATGCAGAGTTTGTACTGGAAGGTTATGTGGACCCAACGGAAGAGCTGGTACTGGAAGGTCCTTTTGGCGATCATACAGGCTATTATTCTCTGGCAGATTATTATCCCCGCTTTCACGTTACCTGCATTACTCACCGAAAAGATGCGGTTTATCCTGCTACGGTAGTCGGAAAACCTCCCATGGAGGATTGTTATATGGCTAAAGCGACGGAGCGAATCTTCCTGCCTATGCTTCGAATGATTATCCCCGAGCTGAAAGACATGAATCTGCCCCTGGAAGGAGTCTTTCACAATTGTGCTATCGTATCCATAAAAGCCAGATATCCCGGAGCTGCTGCCAAAGTTATGAACAGCATCTGGGGAATGGGGCAGATGATGTACACCAAATTAATTGTGGTGGTGGATTCCACCGTGGATGTGCAGAATATCGGACAAGTATGGGAGGCTGTAAGGACCAATGTGGATGCGGCAGCAAGCCTTATCCTGTCGGAAGGCCCTCTGGATGCTCTGGACCATTCCTCCAATGAAGCCTTATACGGAAACCGTCTTGGAATAGATGCAACCGGAATAAGAACCCCCGGGAAAGACAGCTCCGTTACCAATACCTATCATATTATAAGCGTCCGTAAAGGACACCCTTTCCAGGCAAAAGAAGACTTAAAGGAATATATGAACAGCCATAATGATAAGTTTGTAATTGCAGTGGATCACGAGGTCAATACGTCCGATTTATCCACCGTGATGTGGAAGGTCTTTAATAACATTGATGCCAAAAGAGATTTGCTTATCCTGAATGGCAAAATCGGTATTGATGCCACCAAGAAATGGAGAGAAGAAGGCCTGACCAGAGACTGGCCGAAGGATATTGAAATGACACAAGAGATAAAACAACTGGTTTACGAAAGGTGGAAGCAATATGATATTGGTGAAGTTAATCCATAAAATGAAAGAATACGGAAAGCTGGTCATGTTCTCCCATACCATCTTCTCTCTCAGCTTCGCACTCCTGTCCATGCTCTTGGCTGCAAAGGGAATCCCAAAACTTTCTACCCTGTTCTGGATATTGGTATGCTTTTTAGGTGCCAGAACCGGTGCCAACGCGATTAACCGTGTCATTGATGCCGGGATAGATGCCAGGAACCCAAGGACTGCCGGCCGTCAGATACCAAGAGGAGAAATAAAGCGAAAAGAAGTCCTTTTCTTTGCTGCTGTTTGCTTTCTTGTAATGTTAGTCGGCGCTTATCAGCTGAATCTCATTTGCTTTCTGCTGTCACCGGTCGCTCTATTTTTAATGATTATTTACTCCTATTGTAAGCGTTTCACCTGGCTATGCCATCTGGTTCTGGGGGTTACCTGTGCCTGTGCCCCCGTCGGCGCCTGGCTTGCAGTAACAGGAAGTTTAAGTCTGCTTCCCCTCTTTATGGGTGCCGCCAATACTCTATGGGTCGCGGGCTTTGATATCATCTATGGTTCACAGGATTATGATTTTGATAAGGCAAACGGCCTTCATTCCATTCCCGTTAAATTTGGTGTCAGCGGTGCCCTGAAAATAGCCATGGCTTTTCACATTATAACTGTCCTGTGCCTGATTATAACCGGGCTTCTGGCGGCAGAACTGGGAGTAATATACTTTGCCGGGCTTTTCCTTATCATATGTTTATTTATAATGGAATACCGGCTGGTTTCACCGACAAACCTGACAAATGTCAATATTGCCTCCTACAGCATCAACCAGCTAGTCAGTATCGTACTGTTAATCTGCGGAGTATTTGATGCACTGCTGTTTTAATAGCAGCGCATCAATATAATCTAAAAGTAAAAAAATAATAAATGAAAAGGATACCACCTACAATGAAAAAAGGATTACAGATACTTCTCACCTTTTGCCTGATTGCACTGGTCCTCTCCGGCTGTCAGGCCAAAAAAGCATCAACAGAAACAAATTCTTCATCAAATGAACAGCAGACCTCTGCCAATACGACCTCACAGAACTCCGGTTCCACAGAAACCAATACAGAGCCCGCTGAAAAGACGACCCTTCGAATCGGAATGATGTCCTCCTATGATGTAATTCCCTATGTTATGATTAATGAACTAAAACTTGCCGATAAGTATAACCTTGACTTGCAGCTGGAAACCTTCACCTCTGCCAAAGACCGTGATGCGGCATTTCTTGCAGGGGAACTGGATGGCGTATTAACGGATTACATAGGCATATGCATCTATCAGAATGCTGATTTTGACGTCAGAATCACCGGAATTACCGATGGGGATTATGTACTGGTAGCAGGTAAGGACAGCGGAATTACTTCCATCAAGGATATTCCGGGAAAAAGCATTGCTATCTCCCAGAACACTCTGATTGATTATACCTTAGACCAGTTATTGGCTAAGAACTCTATGGAAAGCGATGCGGTTGTAAAGGAAATCGTTCCCCGTATTCCCGACCGTGTCGAACTGCTTCGCAACAATAAGATTGATTTAGGCCTGCTGCCGGAACCCTTTGCCTCCATCGTTCTAAAGGATGGCGCCATCTACCTGGGAAGTGCCAATGATATCGGCCTCTACCCTGCCGTATCCGCTTTTCCGGAAAAAGTCCTGGAAGAAAAAACCGAAGCTATCAAGAATTTATATCTGGCCTACAACGAAGCCGTTGCCTATATTAACAAAACCGACATTTCAAGTTATGAGGATATTGTTATTAAAACCGTAGGATACCCGGAAGAAATGAAAGGAAATATCACCATCGAACCCTTCCGTGAAAGCAAACTTCCGCCGAAAGAAGATGTGGAATCCGCTGTTTCCTGGGCAAGTAAGAAGGGTCTTTGCAGCCCTGACCTGTCCTATGAACAGTTAATATACGATGTTTATTCAAAATAAGTCCGCTTTTGACCGGAATGCGCAGCAGGTTGCAGACAGCCTGCAAGGAGCTACGATGCTGATTATAAATAATTTATCCATTCACTACAAATCCAAACAAGCTGACCTTCCGGTAATCTGCCACCTCTCCCTTCAATTAGAGAAAGGAGAGTCCCTGGCAATCCTCGGTCCCTCCGGCTGCGGCAAATCCACCCTGATTAATGCCCTTGCAGGTTCCCTTGCAATTCAGGAAGGCACCATGAAATTTGCCGACAAAGGCCAGCACTGCACTTTAAATCCCAAGGAGCACAAAATAGGATATATCCCGCAAAACTGCGGCCTGCTCCCTTGGAAGACCGTACGGCAGAACTGCCTGCTGCCTTTAAAAATCCGCAGAGAATACGAAAGGCCCATACATACAGAAGAGTTGAACCGCCTTTCGGAAGCCCTTAACATCGGGGACATTCTTGATAAATACCCCCGGCAATTAAGCGGCGGGCAATTACAAAGAAGTGCCATAGCAAGGGCTTTCCTCCTGCTGCCGGATTTGCTGCTGATGGACGAGCCCTTCTCCGCTTTGGATGAAATCACCCGAATGGAAGCCCGAGAACTGTTTTTAGAAGTGTGGAAAAAACAGAGACCCACCACAATCCTGGTAACTCATAGTATTGAAGAAGCTCTCTATCTTGGCAGTACGATCTGTGTCTTCGGTTCCACAGGCGGAACTATTAAATACCAAAAATCCAATCCCTATTTCGGACGGTTTGGTGTAGAAGATGCCGGCTATCTGGCAGAAAAGCAATTGCTTCGAAAGCATTTAATGACCGGAGGGAAAGGGTGAACTCAATTTGAATAAACTATTGAAACAATGGATAATATTTTTACAGGGCTTTTTATCAATCAATATTATATGGTTTATTGCATATCTTCTGACAGATATCTCAGTCATACCAAACCCGCTCCTTGTATACCGGCATTTTCCCCTTGTGTTAAAAGACCATATGCTGATACATATTTTATACAGTCTGAAAAGAATCGGTGCCGGTCTGGCTATTTCCCTGCTCCTTGGTGTCCCCATGGGGATGCTGTTAGCCTATTCCAAAAGAGCCAACCGCCTCTTATATCCACTGGTTTATTTTAGCTACCCGATTCCAAAGACTGCCCTGCTGCCTGTGGCCATGCTGCTGCTTGGAATGAGAGATGGTTCCAAAGTAGTAATTATGGTATTGGTCATTGTATTTCAGGTTATCATTTCTGTCCGCGACAGCATTCAGGCAATTGATAAATCCATGTATCAATTTATCAGGAGCACCGGCGCAGGCCGCCTGGCTATTATCTGCCACGTCACCCTGCCTGCAATCCTGCCTCAATTACTTACGAGCCTGAGAGTGTCTCTTGGAGCTGCCGTCTCCATCCTATTCTTTGTGGAAGGTTATGGAACCACTTACGGAATGGGCTATTATATCCTGGATGCCTGGTCGAGAATTAACTATATTGAAATGTATATCGGGATTATCACCATTGGAGCAATCGGATTCTTATTGTTTGCCTCCATTGATTATCTTTCTTACCGCATATGCAAATGGAGTTCTACCGAATATATAAAATAAGAGAAGGAGGAACCAGCCTATGGAACATAAAAGATTAGTCGTGGGCATGAGCGGTGCAAGCGGTGCCCCGCTGACCATTGAACTTCTTAAACAAATAAAGGACCTCCCGGATTGGGAAACCCACTTAATTATCTCCCAAGGTGCCAGGCTGACCATCGCCCAGGAAACTGACTATACTCTCGCCCAGATAGAAGCACTGGCAGATTACACTTATGCCCTGGAGGATTACGGAGGACGTATAGCCAGCGGCACCTTTCAGACAGAGGGAATGATAATCATCCCCTGCAGCATGAAGACACTGGCCGGTATTGCCTGCGGTTATTCCGATAATCTGCTCCTTCGGGCAGCAGATGTCACCCTAAAAGAGCGGAGACCTCTGGTGCTTGTCCCAAGAGAAAGCCCCTTAAGCACCATCCACTTAAAAAATATGCTGACACTTACGGAAGCCGGGGCTTATATTATGCCGCCGGTAATTCCTTATTACAGTAATACTGCCACAATGGAAGATGTGAATCTGCAGATTGTCGGAAAAGTACTGGATAAATTTCATATTGATGTTGAGAACTTTCGAAGATGGGGAGAACACGTGGATAGTAAATAGTTCATCATATAGATAATACGACAATGTGAAAAAACAGTTTCCATTTATGATTGGAATGCGCACTGATGCGTGTCATATGGTGGTTAGTGTGGAAATTAAAAAACAATTTCCACTTATGATTGGAGTACACGCTAATGCTCACCACATGATGGTTAATTTGAAAATTGCGCCTCATGACGATTAGTTATATAAACACTTATATCCATAAAATACTCATACTGAATTATTTAGAAGGGAGTGTCTGTATGAATCGACGAAATCCTAAGACCCTGATAAAACAACTTAACTATACTCAACTGCTTAAAATAGCCGTCGGAAGCTGTCTTGCTATTCTTTTGGCAGACAGACTCGGACTTCATTACAGCGCCTCTGCCGGAATAATCACTCTCTTAAGTATCCAGAACACCAAGAAAGAAACACTGCTTATTACAGGGAAACGATTTCTTTCCTTTCTCTTATCCGTTGTAATTGCTTTACTTATTTTTCACCTGCTGGGATATCATGCATTTTCCTTTGGAGTCTTCCTGCTTCTCTTTGTAGGCGCATGTTATCTTCTGAAGCTGGAAGACGGTATTGCTATGAATGCCGTATTGACCACTCATTTTCTGATTGAGAAATCCATAAACCTTTACTGGATTAAAAATGAACTGGAGCTGTTAGTCATCGGTGCCGGAATCGGCGTTCTTCTCAATCTCTATATTCCTCGTAACACCGGTGCAATCAAACGGGATCAGCTATCAATTGAAGAAGATATGAAGGTTATTCTAAGCCATTTATCCGGTGCTCTCTTTCATCATAGGAAAGAAAGCCTTTCACCGGAAGATTTTCTATCCTTGGAAACTCACTTAGAGGAGGCACTCTCCAGAGCCTATGCGAATATGAATAACACCTTGCTGACAGATACCAGGTATTATATTCAATACATGCAGATGAGAAAGAACCAGACTGCCATCCTAAAGAGAATCAGTTCCAACATTAACTCTATAGAGACCTTTCCCGTTCAGGCACAAAAAATTTCAGAATTCATAGGTCATATATCAGAAACATTCCATGAATATAATAACGCCCTGGGCCTGTTAACCCGGCTGCAAGAAATAAAGCTGGAGTTCAGGTCTGACCCCCTCCCGGACAGCCGCGAGGAATTCGAGGACCGGGCAATCCTGTTTCAGATACTGAACGAATTGGAAGCTTTTTTATTGTTAAAGAAGGATTTTGCTCTGTCCTTAACGGATTCACAGCTTCAGAAATACTGGAATCAGCAGGGTTAAGAACTTGATGCAATCCTCTTAGACTTTCTCAATCAAATATTGAGAGTTAATCAAAAGCCAGATACTTGTGGTAAAGTACATTATATTCCAGATAGAAATACCTTCTAATCCATAGTATTGCAAATAAGTCAGAAACGGATATATTACTCTGCTGTCCTTAAACCAGGCCATGTATTCAATATCATCATCTATATACTGAAAATAAGCTGAGCGGGAACGTTCATTAAACTGTATGGGAGAACCCACGTC
>JAEXGM010000079.1 GCA_023450835.1 Bacillota bacterium
TCTCCTATTATCTGAATGTGGCTCCAGGCGGATTTACCGCCCTGATTTCCGTTGCCGTGCTTGTTTTCGTTCTGATTGCCAAGAAACTTCAGTCAGGTATCCGCATTGCCCGTAACAAATAAGTTCCTTATGAGCATTTCATTTGAAGACGCCCTATCGAAAATTGAATCAAAGAATGTCGTTAAATCCCTCTCAGTTCCCTGAATGATGTTTACTTTAAAGCACCATTGGAGCCAGACTTCTAAACCAGTGTAATTCTCTGACCACCAAAGCACGCTGGGAATGATTATTGAATTATAGCACCGGCCCCTCCGAACAAATAGACTATATTTATAACTTTTTATATGCTATAATTAAATTGTGAAGAAAACCATGCAAAAAAGGTGCTGCTTATTGGCTGCACCTTTTTTAACTTAATTGTAATATCATATGAAAGTAATTTATTCATTGGCAACGATTATTTCTTTCAGACTTATATGTTCATTTCTAAATCTAACTTTACTCTTCTCACCTTTTAGCCGTATTGCATTTTGCGGGCAGTTCTGTGTACAAGCAAGACAACTGATACATTTGCCATCGAAGGTTGGTTTTGCATCATTTACTCTTATATTGTCTACCGGACAGACTTTCGCACATATACCGCATTTCGTACAAGTATCTTCAATACTAAAGAGTTTATCAACTCCCCGGCCTATTACATGGTTCCCTGATGACTCTTGTTCCGGAGCACGCTTTGCCAAAAAATAGTTAGACATCAGTTTATCCAATTTTGAATCCTTGTGTACGGAGCATTTAGAATTATTAATATCAGATAAAATAATATCCAGATGCTTCTCAATTTGCTTCCTGGACTCATTTTTTACCTGTTTCTCCATATTAAAACCTGGAATCCAATTATCTACCATTTTGATAATACTGACGTAAGAAAATGTTATTCCCGTCTCTTCCGCAACTTTGAGAAGATTGCTGGTGGATGCCCCGTCATACATCCCATAAGTCATGACAGCAAAAAGATAATTACAATTGAATTTTGCTTTTTTCAAAAAATTTATAATATATGGCGGAACTGAAAGATTGTAGATTGGAAATACAAGACCGATTTTCTCGTCGCTAAAATCATATACTCCTTCTTTGATTGCTTTAGGGATGGAATACAGCTCCCCTCCGATATGTTTTGCTATATACAGACAATTGCCTGTAGCCGTAAAATATAATACTTTCATATTCCATTTCCTTTCCGAAACATATGTCTGCATATTTAGATTGTATTTTGACAATGCATGATTTACCTATACAAATTTAGTTTGACACATGTAAATTCAATTTGACATATGTAAATTTTAATTATATTATTATACTATCTTTGACACATATCAATGCTATTCATTTAACTTATACAGAATGAGGAAAATGTCAATGTATGAAGGAAATAACCCTATTGCACTGCAATCGAGAATGTGGATGATTAATGCTTTAACTGCCTTGATGGAAGAACAGCCATATAACAAAATAACTATAATGGATATCTGTAAAAAAGCGGATTTATCACGCCAAACTTTTTATAATTTTTATACGGAAAAGGATGATGTACTGCGGTTCTATTTTCGAAATTTATTCGGAGAAAAGCCATATAATCTGGAAGCACGAGAAAACCTCAACCTAAGTGATGTTACAGATTTATTTTCTAAATTTCTGGTAGAGCAGGATAACCTGTTGAAACTCATGGTAAAGAATAAGCTTGAAGGAATTATATTCGAAGAAATGTCTGCATCACTATCCACTTGTGCAGCAGGGGCTACACCATGCAGTCAATACGCAACACATAAATATGGTAACGCTTTTATTACAGGTGCCCTGACCCAAACACTAATTTGCTGGTTTAAAGATCCGGAAAGAATCTCTTCAGATGAATTATCAGCATTACTTTATAAGATTCTCTCAGGTAATTATTATCAGATCTGTAAATAAATATCCGATAACATTAAAACCAGAGGCAGCAATTAAGGCCGATTACTATTTCCAAAATAATAAGGCAGGAATATTATTTCAATATTCCTGCCCATAAAATAATGTATCATAATTTAAACGATCCGTATGTTTAAAACATTGTTATAAAAAGAGCTTAAGAAGCGCACAAACAGCTGCTGATATTACGAAAGTAATCGGAATAGTTGTAAACCAGGCTGATACCATCTTCTTGGCTGTGCTCCAATTAACACCTTTTACCCTGTTTGAAGCTCCAACGCCCATAATTGAACAGGAAACAACATGGGTAGTACTTACGGGCAGGCCAAATTTAGTTGCCACCTGGATTATTAATACGGAAGAAAGGTCGGCTGCTACGGCATTAACCGGCTTTAGCTTCATAATCTGTGTTCCTACGGTTTTTATAATACGCCATCCGCCTATGGAGGTTCCGAGTGCCATGGCCATAGCACAGAGTAACTGCACCCAAAGAGGAATTTTCATATGGCTTTGATAGCCGAAACTTACCAATGCCATTGTGATAATACCCATAGACTTCTGTGCATCATTTGTACCATGAGAAAATGCCTGCAATGCCGCAGTTAAGACCTGAACTCTGCGGAAACCTCTGTTAGCCTTTGTTCCATTCGCCTTTTTAAATATAAACTTAATTATGGTAAACATCAAAAAGCCCACTGACAAGGCCAGAAGAGGAGAAATAATGAGGGAAGAAACAACTTTTACGAATCCTTTTAATTTAATTGCGTTAATACCTACATCTGAGAATGCCGCTCCGGCCAAAGAGCCTATCAGTGCATGGGAGGAACTGCTGGGAATTCCCAAATACCAAGTCAACAGATTCCATAAAATTGCAGAGATTAAAGCAGCTATCATAACGGTTGAACCATTGGGAATTTTATTTAAATCCACAATATCCTTTGCGATTGTTTCAGCAACACCGGTAGAGACAATAGCTCCAAGAAAATTCATAAATGCAGCCATAATAATTGCTCTTTTTAACGTTAAAGCCTTGGTGGATACTGCTGTTGCAATCGCATTGGCTGTATCGTGAAAACCATTGATAAAATCATAACTTAATGCTAACAAAATAATTAAAATTAGTAAAATCATTTCTTCTCCTATAGTTGCATCATTTTTATTTCAAATTAGACTTTTTTAAGCCGCAAATTCTATTTTATATCAAAACAGAAAAAAATCCAACATAAAAATTATTTTTTACTATATTTACTGATGAATATAGCAGAATTAAGATTTTCATTGTTATTATTTAGATTTTACCCAAATTCCGAAGGCCTTCTCTCATATTGTCCGACGATACTGCCCTTTCTTTAACCTTGCTTTTTTGCATCTCTTAACAATTCCTTGAACCACTCTGCATTCACCATATGATGAGAACGAGAATTCTCCAGCATCTTCCTAAAATAGAGCGGATTTTCTTTATCAGCTTCCAGTGATTGTTCTATTAAGGCGATTTTATTTTGGGTCTGTTCAATTTGTGTCTCAATCAGCTTTATTAACTCCTCTTTTTCATACTGATTGAAAAAGAGCATTGCTGCATAAAAAGAGAAATTGATATAGTCTGTCTTAGAACCATATTTGTTCATCAATTTATCGAATTCTTTATTACCCAGCTCGGTAATGACATAATTATGAGTTTCTCTGTTTCTGTCTCCCTGGCCGGCTTCAATCTTCTGAATATACTGTTTTTCTTCTAATTGCTGAAGATTGTAGTAAAAAGACCCTTTAGTAAAATTCACTATATATTTATAATGTCCTTTTTCCATCAAAGCTAACAATTCATATCCATAAGAACCAGGATTTTGTTTTAATAACCCTAAAATCAGTAACGGTATCATTTGTTTTCACTCCCATATTGTTACCAGAATGATGCAAGGCATCTGATATTTCGAAATCTTATATTTTGTTTATTTCTGTAAGTTGATATTCAAATTCCTCATATGACAGCTTTCCCAGTGCTAAATCCATACTTTTTACATAAAGCTTTTCTGATTTTGTATACTCTCTTGCAGTATAGTGATTTATTAATTCAGCTTCGTCTCTTAATGGCTCCAATACATGCTGCCGGTTGGAAAAGGCCTCAAAATATCGTAATCCGAATTTTCTTTGAGACATTGCATCAATGTGGATGCCATCCGGATTGGAGGTTAACCCTGCCGCTGTGACAAAATAACAATTATCCTGTTCAAATGCAAATTTTTGCAGTTCTTCATTAATAAGGTTATATTCCGTACAGTTTTTCCCAAATCCTGCTTTGCCTAAAAAATCCCCAAGACCGCCAATAATGATTGGAAGTTCAGGAACCCCTAACTCCTTTCTAAGAGCTTCAACAATTAAAAGCAGCTTTTTGTAATACACTTTGTAGCCGCCATTATAGCTGTCGCTTTCCCCTTGGTGCCATAAAATCCCTGTTAGCTCACTGTTCTCCATGGCAAATTTTGCTTCATTTATCGCATGTCTGAAAAGCATACCGTCCACGGCCCATTCATCCAGTGAACTTCCTCCCTCAGCGCAGGGAATCAAGCCAATATTATCTTTTTCATACTTACGGCACCATGCCTCTGCAAATATCCCGGCAAGGCTGATTCCTGAAACAGGGCGGTCGTAATTAATAGGTTCCGTCATCATCTGCCATCTGCCATTGCGCAGCATTTGTATCCTTTCATTATAGATGGGAGGGACTTCATGAAGAAATCCCCTTCCTGCCATATTGGACTGTCCTAACATTAAAAATGAGTGAATCATTTTATATTCATCCTTCCTTATTTGACTTAAAATTTAACTTAAGATATTTCCTCTTAATAGTTTAATTAAACTATGTCTCACAACATATTATAGTCTAATTAGACTATTTATCAAGTAAAATTTTAATATTTTTAATTATCAGCCTTATAAACATTAAATAAAAGAGGTTGTCGCAAAATAATTTTTTTGTATTTTGCGATAGCCTCTTTAAAATGAACTGCATTTATCCAGTACCCTGATGCTGCTATACTATAACCTGATGCTTTTCCCCATCATCCACTAATGAAACTCTATTTCCCTGAATTACCTTGTCGTCTACTGTGATTGTTTCTATTGTCATAGTCCCTTTGCTTCTGCTCTCGACCCTGATTTCATAAAAGGAATTCCCGTATTTATATTCAATGGAATAATCTCCGAAATTTGCCGGTGTTGCCGGATCAATGACCAGCTCATTCCCTTCTTTACGAATACCCAAATACCAATTTAACAGCCCCTGATACATCCAGCCGGCAGACCCGGTATACCAGCTCCAGCCTCCTCTGCCGGTGTAGGGCGGACTAAGAGAGATATCCGCCGTCATTACATAAGGTTCCTTCTCATACCTGAGAGCTTCTTTTCTGGTATCCGTAATACAAATCGGATTAAGTATGGTGAATAAGGTTCTTGCCATGTTACAGTCATGAAGCATTGAGGTGGCAATTGCCAGCCAAACTGCCGCATGGGTATACTGTCCTCCGTTTTCCCGGATGCCCGGAATATAATTCTTGATGTAACCCGGATTTTTGGTCGTCTTATTAAAAGGCGGTGCCAGCAACAGGGAAAGAGCTTCTTCCTCCATTACCAGATATCTCCATGCCGACTGCATTGCTGTCTTAGCCCGTTCTGTGTCCGCGCCCTTTGATATCACACTCCAGGACTGGCTGATGGAATCTATTCTACACTCATCGTTTTCCTTGGAACCAAGTTTTGAACCGTCATCATAGAAGGCCCTAAGATACCACTCTCCATCCCAGGCGTGCTCTTCGATATTTTGAAGCAGGGTTTCCCGTTTCTGCTCCAGTTCCTGTCCATAGGCTGTGTCACCTTCCGTGTAGCATAAGGGAATGAATTCACCCAATACGGTATATAAGAACCAGGCCAGCCAAACACTCTCACCCTTTCCGTTCATACCAACTTCATTCATACCATCATTCCAGTCGCCCCCTCCCATGAGAGGAAGTCCATGTTCGCCGAAGTGGGTGCGTTCTATCGTCTTTTTACAATGTTCATAAACACTTCCGGTAAGCTCAGATACTTCCGGAGTAAACATTACATCATGCTGATCTTCCTTCAACACCGGACCTTTAATGTAATGTACCTCCTCCTTTAAAATCGTGGAATCACCGGTGCTTTTTATATAGGCAGCGGTACAGTAAGGCAGCCACAGTAAATCGTCTGATATTCTTGTTCTTACACCGATTCCCATAGGAGGATGCCACCAATGCTGTACATCTCCTTCTTCAAACTGCCTGCTGCAGGCAATTAGAATCTGCCCCCGCAAAACACTTGAATCCGTGAAGAGAAGGGAAAGGGTGTCCTGAAGCTGGTCCCGATATCCGTATGCTCCTCCGCACTGATAAAAACCGGCTCTTGCGTTAATACGGCAGGACACCGTCTGATACAACAGCCATCCGTTGAACATAATATCCAACGCCCTGTCTTTCGTCTTTACCTGTACTGTCCCTAATAATTTGTCCCAGTAAGCTTTTACCCTGTCAAGCTCATTTCCTGCGGCATTGATATCTTTGTATTTGTACCTGATTTTGTATATCTCGTTAAGGTCATTGCTCTGTCCGAGACCAAACAATACCGTCTTACTTTCCTGGGGCGGAATCCTCACGGATACCTGGATTGCTCCGCAGGAATCGTAGCCTACTCCCGTATTGCAGGAGAGTTTCATTTCTGCTCCCCTCGGTTCCCGGATGCTGCCCTTTGGTCCTAAAAACTCCTGCCGGTCTCCGGTATACCCAACAATCATCTCATTGGAAAAAAGGTAGGAATAGCTATTTCCAAAATTTAAAGTATAGATATTTTTTGCATATAAAAATTCATGTTCATTGTCATAGGAGGTCAAAATATAGGGATTGGTATTCTCTCTCTGTGTGCCCAGAACCCATTCCACATAATAGGTCAGGCTCAGGTATTTTACTTTATCCGAATGATTTGTCAGCTTAAGATTCCATAGCTTCAAGGACTCATCCAGGGGGGTAAAAACCGTAAGTTCCTGGTCTACAAGCTCTTCCTCATGAAGGAACCTGCTATATCCAAAACCATGTCTTGCCCGGTAGGTCCCTCTGTCAGACCTTCCAAGAGACATGGGCGTCATTACTTCACCGGTTATTTCATCCATGATATAGATTGCCTCAGAGGCTTTGTCACTTACAGGGTCATTAGACCAGGGCGTAAGCTTATTCTCCCTGCTATTGACACTCCAGGTAAAGCCTGCACCCGACTCCGATATCTGAAATCCAAAATTCTTGTTTGAAACAACGTTAATCCAGGGTGCTGGCGGTTTGTTATTCCCCTCCAGCAGTATTTCATACTCTCTACCCTCACAGGCAAATGCCCCGAAGCCGTTAAAAAATTCGTAATTTTCTGTTTCTTTCTCTTGTGTCGTTGGTGCATATGCTGTGTCCAAACCTCTTCCTCCTTCAAACTAAACACGTTTTATAGGTTTTCTTTTAAATTGGTAAAATAAATACCCGTCTTCTCTGAAAATACGACTCTCGCTACCGTATACAGTAAGTCAATCTCTGCCGGTACCATCTCATAGGTATGAAGTGTAAAAAAGCTTGGCTTCTCACTGACCGAATCATAAATCCGAAGAGAGCTTGTCATATCGTTTATCAGTATATCTACCTCCTGAAAATAACCATGCTTGGAATCAATCAGAATAACCAGGTCCACCATTACATGGTTAATTCTCAGATATTCATAAGCCTTTAATACATCCTTCACGATTCCACCGTCTTCCATTGAGGAAATCTTCAGAAGAAGAATAGGATTATCACCGGATATACCAAACTTCCATAAAAAGCTCTGATTCTTAAAGTTCCGCCTTATATTCTCATCGGGACCACGGTAAATACCGTCGGAATAGAAAATAGGACTGATCAGATCCTGAAAGGCATTTAGCTGAAGGTTGGTGATTTCCAGATACTTTAGCTCCAGATCTTTTTGAAGCCTGAATTTCTCCAGAATATCATCAATCCGGTAACTTACGTTGAATTCTCCTGCGATTTTAATTGCCTCTTCCTTACTGCTGCACACACCGGTAATAAAAGATACGCAGGCGGTTTCTCCTGGTCCTATGCAAAACTGCCCTCTTAAGCTCATAATCGGGTCATTGCAGAAACCTGAATTATTAAAGAAGGTAACGCTGTTAACAACGGAATCCGGGTCTTCCAAAGTATTATTTCTTCCAATAAAGCGTTTTCTGTCATTTTCATGTTCTATTTTTTTGCAAAGCTTAGCCCCTGTTCTTACCATATGCATAAGATAAGGATTATCCTCCTCCTTCTTACGCCGTCTTTTCGTAAGGAAAATCTCATGTTCTTCCAGATATTCACTTTCCAGAAAAAGCTTGTTAAATGCAGGATGGCTTAACTCTGCCGCATGGGTATCATCCACAACTTCCATATAACTTGTCACTTCCAGCTGCTTTTCCTCTTTTCCGTGATTGGTAAATACAACTTTACGCACTTCAAAATCATGGTCCGCATCCAGGCTGACAGTCATCTGGGTCGAGATATCTCCGTCTCTGCGCTTGAATTCCGCCTTATGAGGCCAGAATACCACCTGGTAATCATCCGGCTCTGTTCTGGTAGGATTATAAGTTGTACTCCAAATCTTCCCCCTTTTCATATCCTTGACATAGATATAATTACCGGTGTTGGCGTAAATATCCGATCGGAAACGGTAAAGCATCCTATCCTCATATTTGCTGAAACCATCCCCATCAGAGGTTAACATCAAGGAATACTTACCGTTTGACAGGTAATTTGCAACGGGCGGATTCATCGCCACACTGCTTACAAAGCGGTTACTGTAGATAACTTCTTTAAAGAGAGGCTTACCGATTTTTATGGTATATCCTCGTTTGGCAATGGAAATCAGGTTGGACTGGCGTTTCTCCTCCAGCAGGACTTCTGTTGCCTTTATCATCATCTCTGCATGGAATCTTTCCCGAAGAATGCCCTCATTCAAATAATTATTAATGGCGGCCAGATTCATTCCCTGATGATGTGCCATATAGGATTTTACAATGCAGTACGGGGTCATATCCACCGAATTCGGCACATTAAAGTCCACGGACTCATAGAAGCCGTAATCCCCGAAAGCGCCTAACTTCTTCAACCGCTTGAGATTCTTCATGCATTCCACATCTACGATATCCAGCGCCAGCATTGTTGCGTAAGGAGCAACTACCAGGCTGTTCCTGCGGACAGGCTGAAGTCTGATCTTTGGAACACCGAAGGCCTGATACTGGTAATTGGAGTTTAAGTCGAACCGGTAATACTGGGATTCTGATATACCCCAGGGAATCTTAGTCTCCTCCGCATACTTTATATGCTGAAGAACCGCTGCCTTAGAGGTCTGGGAATAAACCGAACCTTCATATTCCTTGAATACTATATTTGGCATCAGATATTCAAACATCGTTCCGCTCCAGGATACAAAACACGGAATACCACCTACGATGGTCAGCGGTCTTCCAAGCTTATACCAATGCTTTAAAGGAATTTCTCCTTTCGCTATGGCTAAAAGACTTGTAAGTGCCGATTCGGATGCCATCAGGTCGTAACAGCCGTCATCCAGCATATGGGAAGATACATGATATCCGATATGAAACAGGGTTCTCTTATCATTGAATAAGAAACGGAAATCAACATTTGCCAAAAGATAATCAATTCGATTACTAAGTGCTTTGATCCGATTAATCATATTATTAGCAAATTTATTGTCATTTTCTGCAATACTTCGAAGGGTAGGGCAGGCAGAAAAGCTCTCTTCCTTTAATTTAAAAGCGGAGGCTTCATCCACAATACTGTCAATAACATTCATTAACTGTCTGCTGTTATGATACTCTTCAGGCGGATTAAGATCCCTTCCATGTAAATCATCCCAGATATCCGCGATATCCTTTACCACATCGCTTATCTTAGTATAATTATATTTAAGCTCATTCCTTATAGGAATACCTGTTCTTTGCTGGATTTCCTCGTTACTCTTTCTTAACATCACCCTGAGCTCAGACAGGAGACTGGACCTATAGACCGGCTTGTCGACCTGCTCCAGAAGGCCATTTTTTAAGGCAACCAGGTGTCCAAAGAAGTTACCGCTGTCTACGGTCGAGATATAGGCAGGATTTAATACTTCCAAGGATTCAAGATGATACCAATTATAGAGATGTCCTTTCCATTTCTCCATTTTATGAACGGTTTCCAGCAGATTTTCTGTTGCTTCAATGGTAGAACTTAAGGTTTCAAACCCAAAATCCCTGGCTGACAAAATTGCCAGAAACTGAAGTCCGATATTGGTGGGGGAGGTTTTGTCACTGACTTTTTGGGCCATCCCAATCTGGTAATTATCCGGGCAGAGCCAGTTCGTTTCTTTTGTGGCAAGCTCCTTGAAGAACTGCCAGGTCCTGCGGGCAGTATCAAGAAGAAGTTCTTTATCTTCTTCATTGACCCGCATATAGAAATTCTTTTCCGGCTGGCTGATCTGGTATGCGACCTCAAAGGCAATGCTCCAGTCAGCAATCAGGATTGCTGCCAGAATAATTCCTGCCAGAGAGGGATACCCCAGAAATAAAGTTACAACCAGCACCAGTACCGGAATGAAATTAGCCCACATTGTAAGAAAATACCCTTTTCTGGTGTTGACTATGGAGGCATCCACTGCTTCCGCGGTGTTCCAGCGAAGCAGATTCTTTTTGCTGACAAAGAGCCGGTACAGCGTTCTGACAATCGCATCCATTGCAATATAAGCCCTGTAAGGAGTAATGGTAAATTCCAGGAATGTCCTTTCAACCATAGTACCAAGCTCCTTCAAGAATCCCTTATAAATAAGAGCAAGATTGGGCCGGATAAATTTCTGAGTAATCACCGCAATAAATAAAATAACCAGATTAAATATATCACTGAAGAAAACAAGGGGTATCCATAGGTAATAGGCTTTAGGCATCCATGCCATATTCAGTAATATAAACAGGATTTTACTAAACGGAACCAGACTTCGTCTCAGGTTATCAAAGATTTTCCATTTTGATAATGGGCTTAAGCTTCTTCCATCCGGTGTCTTTCTGATAAACAGCCAGGGCAGGAGCTGCCAGTCTCCGCGCAGCCATCGGTGCTCCCTCTTGGTAAAAGATAACACACTGTTTGGAAAGGTATCCATGGTCTTAGCCGCACTGGAAAAAGCAGTTCGTGCATAGCAGCTCTCAAAAAGGTCATGGCTGAGAATACGGTTCTCCGGAACCTTCTTGTAAAGAAGCTTGTGAAAGGCTTCTATATCATAGATTCCCTTTCCGGTATAGATACCTTCTCCAAAGATATCCTGGTAGATATCCGATATTACGGTTCCGTAATTATCAAGGCCTGATTCTCCTCCGAAGATTTTTGTAAACCTGCTGCCATTCCTGCCTACGATATGATTCCTTACCGCAGGCTGAATAATGACATAGCCTTCCATTACCTTCTGGCCTGCCGGGTCCAGGACCGGTTTATTTAAAGGATGATCAATCAAGCCGACCAGTTTTGCGGCATTGTCACGAAGCAGATTCGTATCTGCATCCAGTGTAATCACATACCGGAAGGTAGTTAGCAGCTCATTGTCACAATAGATAGATGAAAAGGAAGTCTCCTCCTTATTTGCTCCTGTTAACAGATAGTTAAACTCCTCCAGCTTTCCTCTCTTACGTTCCCAGCCCATGTAACAGTTCTCCGCTTCATTCCATTTGCGATAGCGAAAGAACATAGAAAAACGCTGGTGCGACCATGGATAGAGCTCATTGAGCTCCTGCAAGCGAGCCGCAAGTGCGTTCTCAATTACCTGGTCCTTGGGCAGGAACTGCTCTGGGGAATCTTCAAAATCAAACAATAATGCAAAGTAAAGATTCGGCTGGCGGTTAGCCAGATAATGCTTCTGAAGCCGTTCCATATAGGTCAGGCCCTGTTCCTTTGAGGAAATTATAACCGGCATGACAACAAAGGTTCTTGCTTCCTCCGGTATTTCCTTCATATAATCCAGGGATGGAATCTTCTTAACTGTAATTCTTCTGGTAAAAATATAATTTATTATCTCTATGGAAATACCGATTAGCAGCGGCATGACCACAAGAAGGGTAAGTACATACAGTCCGGTGACCCTCAGACCTCCAAGTGTTCGAGATGCATAGAGCAGGCAGACACTTAAGAGCAGAATAACAAGGAACAGAGAAAGAAAATATATGTTTCCCTTTAAGTTCCTCTTTTTCTTAACACTTTCAGGAATCGGTCTTCCTAATGCTTTCGCTTTCAGAATGGGGTAACCTTTACCCACAAGATAAGCTCCCACATGATGGGAACAATGCAGGTCCTCTCTGCCCTGAATCGCCAGTTCCAGACAGTCCCTTGCAATCTTTTCTTCCATCAGCCGATAACGGAGCGACAGCTTCACAATAATGCCCCGATACATTCCTCTTGCTTCCAAATCCATCTTAGAATAGATGCCCTCCGGGTCCTGTGACAAAATCTTCTCCAGGCAGGAGTATTCCTCAAAGAATTTTTCCTCATCTACTTCATTGATATCCCTCAGGCCGACAATTAAAGTCCTGATATTCGTCTCAAGAAATGATTCAATCTTTCCTTCCTGCAAAAATATTTCAGAAGTTTTCACCTGGCGTTCCAAAGGAGCAAAATGATAATCCAGATATTTCTGAATGGATACCTCATCATAGGACATATTTTTCAGCAGGTATACTACATGGGCATGAAAGGAATAGTTCAGCCGCAGGTCATCTTCTATATTACAAAGGAGCGCCGATATATCAGCTGTACTCTGTTCGTTTCCCTCCAGCTTTTCCCGCAGGAATTTCTCTGCCTTCGACTTCACATCAATCATTGTGAGAATTTCATCCGCAATTACAATAATTTCTTCCAGAATACAGAAACCCAGCACTTCCGGCAACACCCAGATTTCCTTATCCGTAAGCGGTATCTTCTCCTGATAAGCTCTTAACATGACAGAAATATTTTCTTCACTTAAATGCCCGCCGGAAAGAGCCACCATCTTTTTAGCCACAACATAAATACGAGGAAAGTTACGGTATTCCTTTCCCTTTAAGACCGGCAAGACAGCGTAACTTGTTCCGGATGTACGCACTTTTTTAATTTCCCGGTACATCATCTGGAAATTATCAAAGAGCCAGCGTGCTGCGGGAATCAAAGAAATAATATCGGTGGATAAGGCAGAGATCCTGTCTCTGATTCTATTCAGTTTCTTATATGCCACCTGATTATAATCATTAAGAACAAAGCTGTACCCGGTCAGCCTTACCTGACTATGGCCTTCTGCCAGATTAAGCATTTGTTTCTCCCATTCGCTTGGCCCCGGTTTCTCTCCGTCTCCCAGAGAATAGGGCGGGAAATGCACTTTCTTTCCGAAATGGCTAAACCGGTTGTACAACATTAATAAAACCAAACACATCAATGTAATCAGTAACAATAATATAACCTGCAGAAACGGTGAATTTATATAAAAATTAATTCCATCCAACAAGATCAGCAATTGGAGTTCCTCCTTATTTAAGAAATACTTCAGACAAAATAGAATCTTCTGAGAGACATTCTGCCCGTTTTTCTATAAAAAAAGCATAATACTTTATTATAGGCATTTCTTATATTTTTATTTATTTTTTGTCAGATTAATAAAATTTATACAAACTCAATTCACTCTAAAGAACAAGGAGCGCTGGCAGATTGCCGGCGCTCCTTGTTCTTTCTGACTATATTCAAAATCTTATCTTTTTTAATATTCTGATTAAGCTATTGCTGATTACTTACCGCCTGAAATGACGTTAATATATTCCTCGGTAGATAATAGCTCTGAATTCAGACCTGCTGACACTTCATCGGATATCTTAACATTTGATGCAATCTGAAAACCGGCCTGTTTAACAAACCAAAGATATTCCTGTACTTTTTCCTGTATTTCAGCTCTATTCATCCGAAGCAGCATTCCATTGTTCCGATATATCTCCAATATCGGGTTCGAGGTCTTCATTACTTCGTGCATGGTATTAAAATTATTTTCACCCGGAAAGCCTGAGTTTGATATTACTACGATATCAGGCGATTTTGTTAATTTATTTTCCATATCAAAACTACCGTCTGTTTCCACTACATTGGGGTTTTTTAGAGGAATCAACCTGTCAGCAAAGTTTTTAAGACAGGCGGTCATATTCCAAAGGTAAACCGGAGTTGCAAAACATACCATATCAGAACTTTTATATAGCTCAAGTAATTCACTCATATCATCCTGATAGATACATTTCCCCGGGGTTTTAAACCAGCAGGAAAAACACCCTGTACAGTGGTTAATGTTCTTATTAATTAAAAAAATATTTTCTGTTTCCGCGCCGGCTTCCTGCGCCCCTGCTAGGAATGCTTCCACCATCACGTTTGTATTACTGCGAACTCCTTTGGGGCTTCCGTTAAAAGCAGTAATTCTCATATTACTATCATCTCCTTAAGTATATTTATCTGCTGAGCTACCAGTTCTTCGGTGACCGTAAGAACAGAGGCAGAGGTCTTCAGTCCATCAAAAAAGTAAATAATATGCACTGCTACAGCAGAAACATCAAATTCCTTAAATGCTCCGGACTCCTGACCATATCGGAATAAATTGCAAAGTAAATCAACTGACAGCTCCACCCTTTTATCAAAATAAGTACGCTGTTCTGGTTCCGCAAAAGCAAATTCGTGGGTGGCAAAGAACAATCCTTTATTTTTACTGAAAATTGCCTCTTTCTCATGTTCCAGGTAATGTTCCAGTATCACCTTTGCAGGTGCTTTTGTCTCGATTGCCTGTTTCACAGCCTCAATATCATCATCTATGTCTCTGTCAAGCATAGCAATGAAGATTTCTTTTGGGGAAGAGAAATAACGATACAAGCCCCCTCTGCTTAATCCGCAGCTATCACATATATCTTTCATAGTAACAACTTGATAACCCTTTTCTGCAAACAACTGTGCTGACATATCAATGATATTATTTTTAGTACTATTTCCTTTCTCTGGCATTACAAAGCCTCCTTCCTTAAAAAAGCGACACGCATGCCGCTTTTTCAATTTTACGACATGCGTGTCGCTTTGTCAATGTTTTATTTACAAAACATCTTGGATATTATGATTATTAGGCTCATACAGAAGCAAATAATGAGCTGACTCAGATTCGGCGAGAAATTGCAGGATTAATGCAAGGAATACGGAAATGGATCGTACCAGATCGAATACAGCCTTCAGAACTGGGGGATTGGGGCGAGCTTCTGCAAAAGGGGCTTATTGACGAGCTGCATTTTGCCTATTTTCCGTTAATTGCCGGAGAAGGAATTCATTCACCATCATTATTATCCTTACAGTTTACCTGGAACAGATAATAATGATGGTATCTGAATATAATTACTCTTCTCCCTCAATCACTATAATCTCACCCTCATCAGCAGCTGGCGGTTGGAAATGATCATAATATAACGAAGCAGTTTCTTCTGTCAACATGATATCATTTTGATGACTTCCGTTCCTTTTACGAATTCGCTCCATCGCAACTTCTTTCGGTGTCTTGATATAGTAGATTTTAGGTTCAATACTATAAGCTTTTAATAACGAAATATATTCTGCTCTCATTTCTCTAGACCAAAAGGAATAATCAAGAATAACATCCGTTCCTTGCTCAATAAGCGATATCAGCTTTAAGTCCAAATAGTTCTTAATATCTCTTACAACGTCCTCCGGTAAAGGATGCTCTTTAAAACCTCTTTTAAATGATTCTGCATCATAAGAAAGAATCGTCATCCCTGTTTCTTCGAATTTCTTTGCTAAGGTTGATTTACCTGATCCTGCCGGCCCGCACATTAATATAACTTTACTTGCGGAAGATTTATTGACCGATTCTTTCATTGTTCTGACCTCCTCTTATTGCATTGGAAACTGCTCTTTTAAAGCATTGATTTACTTGACAGATAAAGCACAGAACCAGGCAAGCTTTGATATACAAATTAAAACTTCATCACGTAGTTCACACCCGGATTTAAATTAAAAGTGAATTTTGTTCCGCCTTCTACCGCTTCTCCATTTTTTTCACGGTTATTTTCCAAGTCCTTTAGAACCGCATTTTCCTTCTTCACAATCACTGAGGCCTTAGAGAAATAAGGCAGGAAAGAGCGAAGAATCAAGGTATCGTTATCATATACAAATAAGGCAATCTTAGCATCACCTTCCAGTACTGCCGGCATATCTTTGCTTAAGATGGAGCGAATGGTATTAAGCAGCAAGACTGGATAATTATATAGATTCCCCTGGTCATCCGGTATGGTAAGGATAAATACTCTGCCATTAGAATATTTTGTCTTCATAATAATCGGGGTATTCGTATCCTCTCCGTAACCACCGGCAATCTGCCATACATCATTGGTAAAAAACTGCGGCTGAGTTAAAATAATATTCTTCGAAGATTCCAGTTTACCGGCTACGGTAACTCCTCCGTCAGCAGAGCACATATAGCTGTTTACCGCTGTTTTATTATTTGTATAGGATACATGAGCTATTTCATGGAAAGCTTCGCCAAGCGCTGCAACCAGACCGGAAGTCACGATAATGTCTGCACCTGCTCTTAAGCTGTCTTTCATTTTGGACACCAAATCTTTATCCTGTGCGGCATTTTCCGTAAGGAATATAGTCTTCGCTTCAATTGGATACTCCGGATAGGGCTCCAGCGGAATTCCGCACATACCCACGTAATTATGAAGGTAGTCTTCACCAAAACCGTGATAAGGTATATAACAGGCTACTCCAAGGGGATTTCCAAGCATACCGATATATCGGTCCGTATCGTTAAATATCTGTCCGATAACAGGCGGGAAGGTGGTAAAGGCCTTATCATCTATCAAAGAGCCCAAACTGAACAGCATTGCCTCTTTTGCTTTTGCAAACAGGGTCAGATATCCCTGGTCAATATAAGAGGTCAGATTATAAGTGCATTCGTAAGGGTCAAACCAGCCGCCCAAATTCCGGTTCGGAGCAACATTCTCAAAATATCTCATAATAAAATAGCTTAAATATTTAGGCAGATGCTGTTGGGTATAGGTTGGATTACGTGTCTCTGTTCCGGTATAAATACTGTCAAATATCTTTGGTTCATCCTCTAAATTATAGCCGGCATCCTGGAAATGCTCATACCAGTTGGGGAATTTGATAATTGCATTTACCTTGGGATTGATTTCTTTTGCGGTCTTAATGATAACATTTTCGGAAAAATCCTTCATAAGAGCAAGACGAAATTCCGCCCAGGTTCTGTTACCCTTGGCTTCAATACAATCATCACAGCGGCAGTTGGTAAAATAGAAATCATCCAGAATGAATTCATCAAACAATTGACAGGTAAGGGTAACGACCTTTATCATTCTTGCTTTCGTCTCTTTAGAAGTATAACATTGAGGACTGAAACCTCCCTCTTTCGGATCATACTCTCCATCCGTTGTAATACCGCCGGAAACTGCAATCCCTTTTTTCGTGAAGAATTCTTTCACTTTGACCATCTGTTCATAGCTGATCATAGTGCCGCCGCGGTAAGTTTCCAGATAAACCTTTCCTACTTTTACGTTCCTTTCAAGAAGCTGGAACTTCCGGTCAAACTCCTCAAAATCAGTTATATTGACCAGATTTCCCACAGGACAGTAAACGCTTGCATTAAAATTATCATACCTCATAATTTCTTCTCCTCCTCCGGACCTTTTCTCTAATCGCATTACAAAGAATCTAATGCCAGAATATTCCTGGCATTCAGACTATAAATATGCTCCTTTACACTATCAGACAGATTTAACCGCTCAATTCTGTAAATCTGTTCATCAATACCAGCATAAGGCGTGTCCGTACCAAAAACAATATGTTCATATCCGAAAGCATCAATGGCCTGTTTAATATCACTGCCTTGAATTCTCTTAGAGCTTGAAGTATCAAAATAGATATTTTTCAGGTTTATACCGCTTTTGCTAAAGAGGTCGACCCCGGTCAGATGCCCGATAATAAACACGGCTTTGGGATTTTCCTTAATAAAATCCAGCATTTTCAGGACTTCTTTTTTAGAATACAAATGTATAAACACCGGCAGATTATACGATATAGAGATATCCACAAGCTTTTTAAATTCTGCCCCATCAATTTTAAAGGAATTCCACGCCTGATGAAGTTTGATTCCTTTGGGCTGATATGTACGAAGACTATTTTCCAGATTATCCATGCATCCGGTATCAAGAGGATTTACATACAGAAATTGAATGACCAGTTCGGGAAGGCGGTTCTTTAAATCGTAGACAAATTGATTGCCGTCACCATTATCCTTTAAGAAATGATTATAAGCCAGCCGGTTCATCCGATTCATTTTATATATGCTGTCGGGTTTCTGTTTGAAAGGCATACTTGGCGGCATTTGGAGATTCTGAATATTCTTTGGACTTGTACATAGGACAACTTTCTCAATATCGTACTTTTCAGCCATATTTTTGATAGAATCTACGGTGCCGTATTCACCTGTCGCATGAGCGTGAATGTCAATTAACATAAGAATCCTCCTAATTAAGGAATTTATTTTTTTGATTATACCATGTTTTGTCAGAGTAAGTATATGTAAACTTAAGATAATGTTAGTTGTAACGCCCAAAGAAATTAAATTTACATATTGAAATAATCCGCTATAATATATTAAGGTAAATGAAAGGAGTGTCATATGTATTCAGCAGATTATTTTATTAAAAATTTGAACATGATATCACATCCGGAAGGTGGGTTTTATAAAGAAATTTATACCTCAGAAGAAAATATAACATCGAATGAATTAAATGCAGACTTTGAAGGTTCCAGAATACTCTGGACAAGTATCTATTTTTTGCTTAGAGACAGGGAGGTATCTAATTTCCATAGACTAAAATCTGACGAAATGTGGTACTATCATTCAGGCTCCCCGCTGACTATTTATATGATCAGCCCCTCCGGTGAGCTTATTACCGAACAGCTTGGACTTGACATAGAACATGGTGAAAAACCGCAAGTATTGGTTCCTCAAAATTATATATTCGGTTCCGCTATGAATAATAAGGGGTATGCACTGGTTGGCTGCATGGTATCGCCAGGATTTGAATTCAGAGACTTTGAATTATTTAAAAGAAATGATTTGTTAGAAAAATATCCTGAGCATAAGCAGATAATTCTTAAACTGACTTCCAAGGAATAGATGTATTAGTTTGTGTCCCTCCAAGCTGATGTAATTAGCATTACATTGTTTGGAGGGTTTATCTATATCTTCAAAAGAATATTTGTATTTTAATATCCTCCGGTAATCATTTCTGGTTACTGAGGTCATTTACTTTAATATCCGGATGATGATAACTATACATTTTGACTTTCCCATACAGGATAGACTGCTTTGGGCACCATTGCATACAAGCAGCGCAAAACTGACATCTATTATTACACTTCCAGTGCGGCTTTCCCTCTTCCATTACGATATTGTTCACAGGGCACACCTTTTCACAGACAGCGCATCCAATACATTCATTATCAACGCTGAATTTCTTATCAAAGTTACCTGCTTTCTGTATAAAATTATAAGTCGCACCCATAAAAATATTGACCGCAGCATTTGCTTTTTTTAAAGTCACCTCTTTATTCCTTATGCTGTCTGCTATCAGAATAACCGTTTCTTTTTCCTCTTTTAAATATTTCTCTTGTTTTTCCAAGGAGGAAGGAGCATGAATGTTATGCGGCATCTTTACGCCAAATGTCCCCGATAATTTAAGCCTCTTTTTTTCTATTAATTTTTTCGTCTGATTAAAAATTATACCTTCTGAATCACCATAAGTGGCTATTATAAAAATATATGCCTCTTGATTAATTTGCAATTTTTCAATAAATTCTTTTACCAAGGATGGTAAGCCTGAAAAATATACCGGAGTAATAATACCAACACTTTGGGAATTTGTTTTCAAATCCTGCGCCAAAGTATCCTGGCAAATTTGTGTAAGCTCTGTGCCTTCTAAACTGGCAGCTATATCTTTTGCAACCACTAAGCTGTTGCCTGTCCCTGTAAAATAGTATATCACTGTGTTCATAGCATTTCTCCATTTTTTAAAACATTGTTTGAAACCATATCTTTATCTGTATAGATTTATGCATGCATATAATTATAAATCAAATATAGATTTGAGGCAATCTGAAATCTTTGCGGCGGTCTTTTGCATTGATTTATTCATTTCAATATCTTCCTGAATTGATAAGCTCTGCTTTCTCCTACTACTTATCAATTCATTTCCCGATGGACCAACTATGTAACTCACTTTCATATACGGTATATTACTATACTTAATCTGTAACATACTTGTAGCCCCATTGTTATTACGAATACATAGGGATATACTCCTCTCATAATTAAAATGAGAAAGGAAATACAAATGGATAAGATGATTCATGTTGAAAATTTATACAAAAAATTTGGTGAGATTCAAGCTGTAAAAGGAATAACCTTTTTTGTCGAACGCGGTCAATTATTTTCTCTGCTTGGTCCAAATGGAGCGGGCAAGTCCACTACAATTAACATTCTTTGCACCCTGTTAACCTATGATGGTGGTTCTGTGATTATGGATAATTTTCAATTAGGAAAGGATGATGAGCAGATCAAATCACGCATAGGTGTTGTTTTTCAGGACAGTGTGTTAGACCCGCTCTTGACCGTTCGAGAAAATTTGACTGTTCGAGGAAAGTTTTATATTAAAAATAGTGTTTCCGTGAAGCAAGCAGTACATGAGGCCGCTTTGGCTGTGGATGCTATGGAATTTATTGATCGCCCATATGGGAAATTGTCCGGAGGACAACGCAGGCGAGTGGATATATCCAGAGCGTTAATTCATAAACCGGATATTTTGTTTCTCGATGAGCCAACAACAGGCCTTGACCCACAAGCACGGAAAATGGTATGGGAAACCATAAAACATTTGCAACAGGAAAGAGGAATGACCGTTTTCCTGACAACCCACTATATGGAAGAAGCCAATTTATCAGATTACATTGTGATGCTAAATCATGGTTCCATTGCGGAAAAAGGAAAGCCGGATGAATTAAAAAACCGTTATCAGGTACACACCTTAGACGAAGTTTTTTTGCGTGTGTCTGAAAGGAATGGTGAATTATAATGTTTAATTTAGCGAAACGAAATAGTATAATCTATTTCAGGAATAAAAGGCTGGTTCTCACTTCTTTGGCTGGAGCATTGATTGTCATCGTGCTTTATGTGATTTTTTTAGGAAATAACTTAAAAGCGCATTATAGCCAGTATACCGAATTATCACAAATTGATTATCTGATGAATAGTTGGGCAATGGCCGGGCTGATTTCTGTTGTTTCCGTAACTACAACATTGGGATCACTCAGTGTAATGCTTTTGGACAGAACTACAAGTCGCAACAAAGACTTTTTATCTTCGCCAATTAAATCATGGACTTTAGGAGCGGGGTACATTCTAAGCACTTATTTCGTTGGGGTGATTATGACTGTCGCAACTCTGATTGTTTCGGAAATATATATTCTTTGCACCGGAGGTCAGCTCCTATCTATTAGCAGCATGCTGGAAGCACTTTTGATCATTATGCTGACAGTTTTAACTGCGAGCTCCATTACTTTTTTTATCGTCAGCCTGGTTCGCAACGCAGATATTTTCCCAACGGTTTCCACCATAATTGGGGCTTCTGTTGGATTTTTAGCCGGCATATATATTCCGATTGGTGATTTTCCTAAAGGAGTACAGGCAGCCATCCAACTGTTTCCGATTTCCCACGGAGCATTGCTATTGCGTCAGGTAATGATGAACGCTCCAATGAAAGCCGTCTTTAACGGTACTTCAGCAAATACGCTATCGGCGTTTCAGCAGCGTATGGGTGTCGTATATTGGCTTGGGAACACTAGGGAGAGCCTTTTACTGCATATTGTCTATATGGCAGGGACTGCAATCCTGCTTTACGGGCTGGCACTCTTTATTAGTTCAAAAAAACAAAAAGAATTTTAATCGTTACGAAGTTTATGATAATCCATATCGGAAAGGAGGGCGATAATGTGAAAATAATAATTCAGCCACCGGAAGATGGTGAAGAAGAATTGGTCATTTTTAGATGCAGAGAGCTTAGTAATGAATTGATGCAACTCATTGCAAAAATCAATGCCGAACAGCAAGTGTTAATTGGCTATGATAAAGAGCAAATCTATCGTGTCCATCCATCCGAAGTATATTATTTTGAAGCAGTTGAAAACAGGACTTATATGTATTGCAAAAATAGCGTCTACGAAATCAAACAAAAACTGTATCAACTCGAAGAAATATTTACAAACGGTGATTTTCTGCGCGTGTCAAAGTCGGTAATATTAAACATCTCCCAAATTGTCTCCATGTCGCCTGCTTTTAATGGGAGGTTTGAGGTACAGTTATACAATGGAGAAAAAGTTATCATATCAAGACAATATGTATCTGATTTTAAGCGAAAACTTGAGATATAGGAGGTGACAAAAATGATTAAAGAATGGACAAAAAGAATTTTACTTTACTTTTGTATGATTACGACAGGCATTGTAATATCAGCGTTCTTATCTTGTTTACTGTTTGCGCCGGGTGCTACATTTACTGTATCCTTTCTAGGACAAATTTTGCTGCTCTCTCTACTAATTGCTTTAATGCCTTTGATTCAACTGATATTGAAACCCACCGGAGAAATCAGCAAAAAGCACTGGATACGCAGGCAACTTATATTTATGATAGCTATTATTATTGTTGTTCTCATTTTTGCTTTTCATTTTGGCTGGGTTAGTAGAACGAATTGCATTAATGTTGTTTTTGTTTCCGTGTGTGTAATTGGTGTTTATTGGTTAATTCAATTCTTACTATATCAGAACGATAAAAAGGAAGCGGCCAAAATGCTTAAAAAAATCAAAATATATCAGGAAAAAGGAAAGAAAAATCAACTATGACATTATTTATAAAGGAGAAAGAAGCCAATTTTATTGTTTCTCTACTGCTTGTCAATAATAAGTAAATAAAGCATAGGTTCATGGACTAACAACGCCCAGAACCTATGCTTCATTTACTTAGCTGATGTTTTTAATAAGTTTATTTTAGTTTTCCCTCATTATTATTGATAATCAATTAATCACTTAATTGAATAATAGTTAAAGAACGATTCATATAGCCTAAAATAGGAAAACTCGTGCTAATACTTGCTCCCACTGCATCCCCTGCTGTTAAGGAGGCCTGAACAACAAATGTTGAACTACTTCTATTAGGTATCTTAAAAAAAGTAGTAGTATCACCAAAAATAGGCGCACCGTTGACAGTAATAATAGCATTTAAATATGGTTGATCTGGATCCGGATCAACAGTGGCTTCAGCGTTAATAGATATCGTTATTTGATAAATTCCGTTTTCTCCTACTACTAATTCATTACCCGACGGACTAACTGTGATAGTATCCGATAAAGGTCCGGCCACACTAAATGGCACAGGTACAAAGGCAGCCCCAGGTGTCTCTGAACTACCGCCTCTTAAAGACCCATAAGCCAAAACGACTTCTCCAGT
>JAEXGM010000198.1 GCA_023450835.1 Bacillota bacterium
TAATTAATACCGTTCAGCCTATAGATGATAACAACGGAACATATTATGAAGTGTTTTTATACTCCTATTACGACAGTAATGGCGATGGAATAGGAGATATCAACGGTTTAATTGACAAGCTGGATTATATCAATGACGGCAATCCCAAAACCACCTCAGATCTGGGTGCGAACGGTATCTGGCTTATGCCGATTATGCCGTCAGGCAGTTATCATAAATATGATGTGGAAGATTATTATAATATAGATTCCCAGTATGGTACGCTGGAAGAGTTCAAGCGCCTGATTGCAGAGTGTAATAAAAGAGGAATTAAGGTGATTTTAGACCTGGTTATCAATCATACCTCGGATAAGAATCCGTGGTTTCAATCCGCGCTAAAGAGCCTTGCAATAGAACCTTGCGGACAGGAGAAATGCACTCATAAGGAGCTGTGCAGAGAGCATAATCCCTATGTAAAGTATTACAACTTCGTAGAAGGTAAGCCGGCCAAAGGAAATTATTACAGTGCGGGAATAGGTGATTGGTACTACGAGGGAGATTTCAGCAAGAATATGCCGGACCTTAATCTGGACAATGAAGCTTTACGAAAAGACATTGAGGATATCATGAGTTTCTGGCTTGACCTGGGAGTACATGGTTTCCGTCTGGATGCGGCACTGCACTATTTTGCAGAGGATACGGATAAAAATAACAATGTGCTTTCCTGGATGAATACCTTTATCAAGAGCAAAAATGAAGATTATTATATGGTTGCCGAGGTATGGACCAATTTCTCCAAGTATGTGCAATATTATAAGAGCGGAATTGACAGTGTCTTTGACTTTGCCTTTGCAACAGAGACCGGAGTTATAGCAAAGACTCTGAACCGCAGCGCGCCAACCCCTCCCGGGCAATATTTTGCACAGGCGTTAAAGCAGGTGCAGGATGGCATAGCAAAATATAATCCCAAGGGCATTGATGCTCCTTTTTTTACAAACCATGATACGGCGAGAGCTTATGGGTATTTTTCAGGGGATATTGATAAGCTGAAGATGGCCGCAGGCATGAATCTTACAATGACAGGAAATGCCTTTGTATACTATGGTGAAGAGATTGGAATGACTGGCAGCGGCAGAGATGAGAATAAAAGAGCACCCATGTACTGGTCGAATACGGATTCCACAGGGATGACGAAAGGACCGGCAGGTATGGAGGGAACTTCTTATCCTCTTGGAAGTGTAGAAGAACAGGCAAAAGATGATACTTCCGTATATAACTATTATAAGAAAGCGATTGCTTACAGAAACGCCATCCCCGGCATTGCAAGAGGCACGGTAGAAGTTGTTCCGACCTTAACGAACAGCGATGTAGCTGCCATAACTAAAACATATAATGGGAGCAAACTTCTTCTTTTATATAATCTTGGTACGCAGTCAAAGCAGATTGAAGTGAAATCCCTTGGATTTAGTAAGCTTGCAGGTGCTCTGGATACCGGGGCATCAAAGACTGAATTAAAGGATGGAACAGTAACATTGCCGCCTTATTCTATTGGGATTTTGGAATAAAACAATACTCAGAAATCTTTAAATACTTTAAATAAAAGAAGGTATAGATTAGAAATAGTTAAGTGAACACCATTAAATATAAGAGGTTGTCGCAAAATATAAAAATTCAACAAGCTATGGTTCATAGACACTTGGTCAGCACCAATATTTTGTATGAAAAATTCATTTTGCGATAGCCCCTTTTCTGTACATTAGTTATTCACTTAATTCAGAAGAATTTGATGTAGAAATAGTCTTTCCGGTATCGGCATTAACAAAGGTTACCGCTATATTGTCTGCCTCTGCACCATTAAAAGCAGTGTACATTAAACCATAGGTGTAAAATAGCATTGGAGCAATGGACTCGCTTAAGGATAAATCGGTAGAAGTAGTAGTTATTGTAAACTCTGTGTAATCATCATTTGCCTTAATGTCCGTAAAGGTCGGATAATCCTCGGAGCCCACTAATTCTTTCATAGAACTGTTAATTGTATCGGCCATGGATTCCATCATTTCTTTGTGCTGCTTCTTTGTAATAACATAAGTTGCGCTGCCATCTGCATTTAAGGTGATTGATTTGTAGCCTTTTTCTTTACAAAGCTTGTCAAGGTCATCCTGTGTCTGCCCTTCTACATAGGATTCCGGTATCGTTAATGTGACATCAAATAATCCTTTATCTACCTCAACGGCGCTGTCGGAGGAACCTTCGTCCTTCTGTGAGGTACTGTCTGCCGAATTTGTTACCGATGAATCATTAGCAGCGGCAGTATTTTTGCTCGCAGGGGTTTTAGAGCTGCAGGCAGATAAGATTAGCATGGTTGTCAGTAACAGTAAAAGTAGTTGTTTTTTCATTTGTTCTCTCCCTATTATCAGTAACAAAGATTGCTAAAAAGGTAAATTCCTGATAGCGAATGTTTATATTATATAACATGATTTTACATAAATCCATATAATTCCACTTTGATATTTAAATATTATATTGAACTTTTCGGAGATAGCCATAGAGAGCTCAATAAAAAACAGCATGACATACAGCCATGCTGTTTTTTGTAATATATTTATTTTATCTTTTCTTCTTAAGTCTTTTACAATGCTTTAAATCAGACCACATTCATCTTCCAGCATTTTCGCTTGTTTCAGGAGAAATTTATATCGTTTTTGAACAGCATTCACTTCATAAATATAGCAGTCGATTAGATCAGGATCTACCACATTCTCAAAATTGGAATAAGCAGATTCCAGAGCAAGCTTTGTCATTTGAATTTCATTCAATAGGGCTGTGTTATCTTGCCTCTTTCCTTTGGCAAATAATTTCATAATTGCTCCATTCCGCCATATGGCTTATATAAGAAATAGGTTATTTATAGTATAGTCAAGCAATTACCAGAATATACTACATTAAATAGAAAAATATGTTAATTTACAGAAAGGAATTGTATGGAGACGAAGTGGTATTTTCTGGCGGCTATTTTGGCGGTTTGTGTCATTCTACTGTTAATTGGATTTTTAAAAAGCCGCTTTGACCTTATTGTAAACTTTATTCTTCGGATATGCCTTGGCTTGCTTGGAATTTATCTTCTTAATACAATTTTGGCAAGCAGCCAGATTAATCTGGGAGTAGGAGTTAACAGTTTAAATGCATTGGTGGTCGGAGTCTTGGGACTGCCGGGCTTTCTTCTGGTGTATGGTGCAGCGGCATATTTTCATTTTACATAACTG
>JAEXGM010000175.1 GCA_023450835.1 Bacillota bacterium
TTATATCTTCATCTTCCAGGTCATAGGCCCCTTTTCTATGGCAAATACAAATATTTTCTTCATAAGCACTTACTATATGTTTGGCAAAACTTAATCCTGTATGCGAACAGCCGCAGCCATGTTTTAAACCTGTTATGAATATTGTTTCTTTTCCGCATAGCACCTGGTTTGCAGCCTGCCTTTTCTTAAATCTGTTTCTGTTTTCATCTATGTAAGCGGCTTCATAGGATTCATCATCCTTATCGTTGTAACTATTATTCCTATCTTCATCAATTTTAGAATATATGGCATTATAACTTTCAGAATTATCCTTTACAGGATATTGTTCCTTAACCATCATCTCCGGCTTGGAATTATGTTCTTCTTCTATTTGCACTTTATATTTATATGGTATTTTATTATCCGCACTTGCCAGGTTCTGTTGAACATTTCTCAATTTGGGCTCATCAGATGGAAGTACTGCCGCCTCTGCTGATCTGTTTAGCATTTCCCTTGGGGCAAAATTCCTCGGATCAGGCACTGCCTTCACTGGCTGAGGCCTTCTATTATAAGTATAAGATACAGTTTCTTTTTTAATATCTTCATCGATTTGTTTTCTCCGTCGTTCCAGCAAGGAATTATTTATATTCCTTGCTGAATATTCTGCTCTGTTCAGCCTATTAAGCTGATTTATTCTGCTGCCGCTTTCGATATCTCTAATGTTCGTAATACCGATACCACAATCTTGCAATGTTAATTTCAGCATTCGAATCAATTCCTGCGGACATTCTCTAAATACATCAAAGGTATCATCATCAAAACGGCTATTCTGTGCTGAAGAATTATCGTTATATAGAATTGAATACTTAAAGCTGCTGTTATTTTGCAGCTTAACTGAATGGTGTGTATTTGTAAGTTCGATATCGGAACATATAAATATTTTATTCATTTTACTTAAATAGACGGATTCCTCATAAAGCATACCGCTCAAATCAAATATAATAACATCGGCGGAATTGATATCTTCTTTCAGATCCCATTCGGAATAGTAGTCCACATTTGAACAACTAATCATCTTTTTCCCTGACAGACAAGGTATTAATTGGTCTAACAAGCTTCCTTTTGATAAATCAGGTTCAATAAAAGCAACATTAACCCCTCCTAATGCAATATAGTTTGCAGCGGAAATTGCAGTCAACGTACAGCAAAATCTTGAATCGGCACCGCAAAATCCAATTAAAACGGATTTGTCACCAAATATTGTCTGCTTTGTCCTGTCGCAAGCAGGTACCACAAATTGAATACCCACGGAATCTGATTCTGTGGTATTACTCATAAATTCTGCTGTTTTGACCCTGCTCCCTATATCTTCCCCGACTAAACCGGCATAGGCTGCCGCCGTCTCTGCTGTCCTGACATGTTTTAATATCTCTCCTACCTCACTTATAAGCATATCACCTTCAAATAAGAAATTATAAAAGTTATTTTTAACATAATTACCAACAGCCTCTGCATTTCCCCTTTTATACCGGCTGATAACAGGGATTATTATTCTATTCTCCGTATTAAACATTCTAAAATCATTAATTGTAAAAAATCCTTTTAGCTGCTCTGAAATAACAATTACATTGATCTCGGGATTGGAAATCAATAATTCTGTGATTTCATTTTTTGACTGTGCCAAGTATACACTGTTTATTTGAATTCCTAAATCACATAAAATCTCAATACCTGATTCTAACTTTTCCTCGTCGTTATCTTCCAGCGCAAATAATATTTGAAATGTGTTCATTATTAATACCTCTCATTGTCATATGTTATTTTTCTGTCGAATCTGTTGCGGCTGTATCTGCCTGGGTTGCTTCCTGTGCTGCATTTGATTTTGCTGCATCCGACTGTGCCGAATCGGTCTGCACTGTATCTTTCTCTGAATTATCTGTTCTTTCCGTATCGTCTTTTGCTATCTCTGCAAAAGAGATTTTCTCTAATAAGTTCCAATTAATAGAAGTATAATAATCGTACTGTTTATTGTATTCCTCTGCCAGATCATGATATTTTTCTATAAAGTATAGTTCTTTCGCGGATAATTCTGTATCATCACTGCTGCTACTCTCTGTTGAAGCCGGTTCCTTGCTTTCATCGTAACTGTCACCAATACTATTATAGACTTTTTGTGCAAGTGCGTTTTCTTCGTAAAATTTTGCAATAAGATCAACTGTTAATGTCTTATCTGTTACATTGGCTGAAGTCAGCTCCGAATAATAGGTCTTTGCATTATCTAACAGAATTTTTTTCTCATCATCCGACAAAGTAATCCCTTCGTCCTTTGCCTTCATGCAAAGGACTTTCGTCATTCTGATCTGTTCACAGATAGTTCCTTTTACCTGCTTTTCCAAAGTAACGCTGTTGTTTTCCTTATCAGTTACTTCCGAATCCCAGTCCGCCTCATTTTGCAGATTATATCCCTGATAAACATCCGCAGCATACAAAAGAAATTCATTCATGACCACCTTTTCATTGTTTACCCTCATAACTTCTTCTGTATCAAATTTAATAACCTGAGAAGTTTTATTATTCATCTTTAAATATAATAAAAGAATCCCTGCTATTATTAAAAAGACTACAAGAAGCACTGGCAATAATTTCTTCTTGCTCCATATCTTTTTCCTCTCGGCTTTTATTTCCTCTTCCCCTTCGTTAATGCTGTTTTCTAAAATTTCATCCATCATTTTATCCTCCGTTCTTTAATAAGTTATTTTACTATCGGCATGCCGAATGAAGATTCCTCTCTCGCAATATGCAGTTAATTACTTTCAATGTACAGAATACCTATCTGATTGTAATTGCCGTCATAAATCGGATAATCCGAGAACACCGTTTTATCATCTATGGCAATTGATTTGCTTTCAGAATATTTGTTGAATTTTGTTTCATCCTTATCTGTAAATCCATACGGAGCTATATAGCCTCCGGAAATATCTTTTGTCACAACAATATCTTTCAGCAGCCTGTTGTAATTTATAAAAACCGCATCCCTGTAATTCCCCTCTGTATCCCGTAATAAACTTATCTGGTTGTTATTATTATCTTCCATTATGTATCTATAATGTTCCTTGTTTTCCTTTTTACTTATTCCTTCTAATAAATCCATTGTCGTAACCAGAATGGCAAAATCCGTACCCTTTACTTCTTTATATTTAAGTTTTATATCCGCTCCAAGAATGGCAGGCTCGGGAACTTTTTTGAAAGTATTGTCCGTTTTCGCAATGGTTTTTTCAGCCGGCGGCTGAACTGTCTTTTTATATCTTGTGATGAATCCCAAAATTATGAATATTGCTATCAGCAAAATAATCAGCAATATTAATATCTTTTTTCTTTTTGTTTTTAAAAAATAAAGTTTTGTTTTTAATCTAAAAAACATGCATGTCCCTCTTTTCTTAATAATACATATACTGCAATACAATATGATTGATTTTTTTATATTGAAGCATCTATTCCTTATCTATTAAAGACAAACATAAATTTTTATTACTACATAATTCTCTATGAAAAAACATAAAGCATCTTTTTCCAAAATTTTATAAACATTTATATTTTTAATTCAACTATTTTTGCTTTTATCTGTCATATTAATATAAAATATGTAAAAGGGTGAGGGGATTATGGATACACGAAATATTATTATGGAATATGAAAAAATATTATTAATGGATGAGGGTTCCAATTTATCAGCAAGTTACTTTTGCTATAATGATTATAACAATCACAAATTAGCACTTGCCGTGTTCCGCCATGCTGTCGAAAATATTCTGCATTGGGCTCCATCAGATACAGCAGACGATTTCAATTTGGATATTATAAAAGGATTGCGTTTATTGGTACCTTATAAATATCTTATTTTCCCGGAAGAACTGAACAAGCGAAAAGATTGTTTTTATGTAGCCCATCTGCTGTATCCAAAGGAAATTCCTTATAATATGAGAAATTTCGTAATTCTTTCCTACCAAAGAATCCTTGAACAGGAAAACGGTAAGTTTTCCAAAAACTTTTTTAATGGTATGGGAGGGGAACTCAGGGCATGTATATGCCTGCAATACCTTTTAACAAAACATATAACTTTTTCTTCCATTGAAGAAATATATTATTACTTTTCTGCTCCAAAGGCGCTGTCTGCTCTGAGGCAATTTCGTTTGGCAGGTGTTTGCACGGAACTATTTGAAAGTCCTCTTGAATTTGTACATTGTGCACTTCCTAAAAATCAAAAAAAAGAGCTGTATTTTCAATTCTATCGATTTGAATCTACATTAAAAACCAAAAAACTAAAATCTAAAGTAAAACATATTATCGGCAACTGATAAAATAATTTTTTACACTCAGCTTTGTGCCATGTTTTAAAATTTACAGATAACAGAAAGGGCAGGTCATTTATATGAAAAAACGGCGGCTATCCAAAATTTTGTTTGCAGCCTGTAATATATGTTTAATAATAGTATCAATTATAGGTATTCTCTATTCGATGACGAACTTAATTCTTGCAAATAGGGAGGCCAGAACCATCTTCAATACCCTAAATAAGGATTATGAAGCCTGTTTCGGTAAAAGCTATGAGCATGAGACATCATATTTCACTGAAATTGCATGTATGAAAATGGCAATCTCCTCGGACATTATTACAAAATCAGCAAATTTAAAAAACCAATATCTTGGCAGTATTGACCCTGAAAAAAGTGAGAATGAATCAAATACTTCCAATAACCCCGGAATCAGTAAAACCAATGCTTTTGATATGTTAAAAGGTTCTCTTACAGAAATGCAGAATTATAATAATGCCATCATTTATAAGAAATCCTCTATGCCATTATTTGGCGTCTGTGAATCGCTATATACTGCCTTAAACTATGTAACGTATGGCAGTGATGCCCTGATAAAGGATGTGGTAAATTTTATAGACGATCAGGAGACTTTATCTCTAGCCGCAGATAAAGATACTCAGGAAATTCATATTATGTCCAAGATGAGCACAGAAATTTACCTCAATTTAAATCAACAAATTTTTGTGTACAAATTCATCATACTGGCAGGAGTAATTTTTTTCTTGGGAACATGCGTAAATATTTATAGAATAAAAGCGCGCAAAAATAAATATAGAAGGAAAATAAAAGTTCAGAAGATATAAGGAAGCAGTTTGTTTCAGAAACATTCCCGCCCCCTTATCAGAATTGATATTTACATATATTTCAATACTTTTTCTAACATCTTTATGTCTACTATTAATTCATCTCTCGTTTTTTTCATAGAATCTATCACTTTTATTAGTTCACTTTTATTAGAAACCAGCTCTTGTGTGAAAATATTTTTGATATTTTTCTGCTCTGAATTCACAGCATTTGCAGGAGTATTTCCAGCAATAGTTTCTGGTAAATCACTTTCAGGAATGCTGTGAACCTCTTCCGCTGCAATAAAATCTAATAATTTTACTTTAACGCGTCTGCTTAGTTCCATCTTACCATTTTCAATCAGACTGAACTGACTTCTATTTACACCTGATTTATCAGATATAACTGCCTGCGTATATCCCCTTGATTTTTTTATCAACCTGACTTTATTTAAAATCTCTGCATCGGTCAGGCTGCAGTCATTGCTATCCGAACAATCTTCAGAGTCAGCCAATAACTGTTTTATGATTTCTTTATCTTTTATACTTAAATTATTCAGCAGCATGGGGTTTGCCTGGAAATACTCATTCAATTTCTTTTTTACTTTATCTGTTAAGGTCCTTTTACCCGTTTCTATATATCCGATTTGAACAGATGTAATACCGATAGCTTCTGCAATTTCCTTTCTGGAGACCCCAACCGCAGTTCGAATTATTTTTAAGGACTCACCGTTATTGATTGATACGTTTCTCACGGATATCTGCTCATCATTTTGAATCAGCTTCTGGCATACATCATTGCTTTTATTATTTTCCCCTGTAGCCAAAGAAGCTGATTGCTGACAATTATTCGTATCTATTAATTCAAACCAATTATCCTGCAGTCCGAAAGCCTCGCTAATTTTTCTTTTATCTCTTGTTGAAAGAGGCAGGTAACCCTTTTCAAGCAGATTTAAAAAGCTCGAATTTATCTCTGTTCTTTGAGAAAACTCTTCCACTGACAATCCCATGTCATTTCTTATAAACTTAAGTTTTATGCTATCCCCTTTAGCCGTAAATAAGTCGTCTTTTGTCATTATTTAATCTCCCCTTTGTTACATTTTGCAGATAATCTTACAATCTTCTCTTTTATTTTTAATATGATAGAAATATTTATATTTTGGAGCAAGTTTTCATATTTATTTGGCTTTTTCTGCATAAAGGGCGACCCCAAAATAGTTTTATACCACAAGAATGGGCAAGAATCATATTAAAATGATCTTGCCCATTCTTAACTATCAAATTTTGAGTTTACTTAGACTTTGAA
>JAEXGM010000218.1 GCA_023450835.1 Bacillota bacterium
TACATAATTTGTAGAAATGGATTGAAAATTATGGTATTATATTCCTGATGATTACATAGTCAGAGTATAAATGTTTTGCTCGAATTGGTAGGATAATACAAATAGGGAAAAGGGGCGTATTTAACGGGATGAAGAGAAGAAATGTGTTAAGAACAGTATTATTTATTATTTTAGTTTTTTTGATGCTTCCAGAGGGAAAGGTGTTTGCAAAATCGCCGGATGACATTAATCCGATGATTAATGATACGACCTATATTGCACCGATGGGTAAAAGATTTTACCTGCCAACTACCTATGATCTTAAGATTGGCAGCAATGAGTGGGTACAGGAGCCCTATACCTATAAAATGGCCGCATCAAGCGTAGCCGATTTAGATAAGAGTAAGGATCAATTGATTCCAAAGAAACCTGGCAAGGTTGTAGTATCACAATATAAAAAGGGTAAATTCAATAAAAAGATAACTGTATATATAACAGAGCTAATATACAGTTATCACAATGGAGGGCTATCCGTAATAGGAACTTATATGAAGAACCCGGATATTAAAATTCCTGAGGTGATAGGAGGAGTCAAAGTTCAAAAAATTAGCTTTGGAGCTTTTCAATGGTGGGATGGTAAAAGTGTAGAAATACCAGGAAGCGTTAAGACTATTGAGTACAATGCATTTTATGAATGTAAAAATTTAGAAAGAGTAAAGATGGGAAATGGAGTGACTACCCTTGAATTATTAACTTTTTATGGTTGTAAGAATTTAGTGGAAATTAACCTGCCGGATAGTATAATATATATAGGGGACACGGCTTTTAATTCCTGCGTTAAACTGGAAAATCTCCAAATGCCAACCGGTCTGAAACAATTTGGAAAAGAAGCATTTGATAATACGGAATGGCTTTATAAAAAGCAGGAAGAGAATCCTTATGTAATTATAAATGGAGTATTAATCGATGCAACAACAGCAGGAGAACATGCAATAATACCTGAAGGTGTAACAGCTATAGGAGATGGAGCTTTTTATAATGACTGGGATTTAGAAACGGTAGAGATACCAAGTGGTGTAACAGAGATAGGAAATTACGCCTTTGATACTTGTTATTGCCTGACTGGTATTAAAATACCGAATGGTGTAAAAAAGATCGGACTTCGTGCATTTTATCTTTGCGAAGTGTTAGAGGACATTGAAATTCCCAAAAGTGTTGATTATATCGGAAAGAGTGCATTCCTTGCCACCAAATGGCTTGAGAAAAAACAGAAAGAGAATCCCTTAGTAATTGTTAATAAAATAGTAGTAGACGGAACTAATGCTAAGGGAACTGTTATTATTCCGGAAGGTGTGACCCAAATCTGTGAGATAGCTTTTGATGATAACCGAAAAATAACGAAGCTCGTTTTACCAAGTAGTATTATTGACATTGGGGCCTCAGCTTTTAACAATGCATCTTCCCTAAAAACGATAGAAGTACATAGAAAGGGAGTAATTGATATTAAAACAGATGCATTTTATAGTTGTAAAGGGACTTTTTATGGATATAAAAATTCCTATATACAGACCTACGCAAAAGAGAATAGGTTTAATTTTAAAGTAATTAAATAGCAGGATTCGAAAAAGCAATTTCTCTATCCATAAAAGCATAAAAGTGGCTGTGTACTAGTGGTATTAAATCGCTGTACACAGCCTGTTTTTGTTCTTTTAGCTTATTCACTTAGATAATTAGTCAAGTCAAGGCTCCTAAAATACATATATCGGTGAACCTTGAATTACCTATAATACTTCCTTTTCTAATCTTATATCTGCTTCATTCTTATTAATCCATTTCTGGTACACACCTTTGTCTATGCATGACATACCCAGACATTCCCATACTCTGTAATCACCTTTCATTGTTACTATAGATATCATTTCATCATTTTCTTCAGTAACTTCAAACTCGTAACCTAAGCAGATTGCTTTTGTACGTACTCTAAAAAAAGCTTCTAAATCTTTTTGCTCAACAAATTTTATACAAGCTATGCTTTTGTTGTACCCGGTATATATATCAAAACCATTATTAATATCCTCAACATCTGGTGAGCGTAATACGATACCTTTGTTTTTAATGAAATCCGCAAAATACTCTTTTCCTTTATATATTGCATAATTTCCACTTTTCATATTAACACCTCATTCAATTGGAATAAATTGCTTATCAATTTTATTATAAACGCTTTGGTAAAACCGTTACCAGTAAATGGTTGCGAAGCTACTTCTGTTCCTCCCATCTCTTTACCATATGGAATTGAAATTTTGGAGGATTCGTCAGTTGTATATCTTATTACTCCAATTGAATCGTCTACTGAGGGCTTAAATGCACTGTTAGGATAATCTAGGCGTAGACTGTTGTATATATCATCATATGTTGCTAACCCTGTTACATCATCCGCTTTAGTTACATAGCCTCCAACCTGAGTATAAGTGCCATCTAAATATTTATTAATATCACTTGATGGAATAACCTTCTGCATGACAGTATCTTTATTTGGCATTGGTATACTCTCACGAATTGTTTTCAATGTTCCTTTTTATGTATCCGTAAGAGATGATATATCTTTCAGCCGCAGCGAGTTAAACTAACTACGTTGTTTTTTCTTAAGAAGTCGATTTAATGAACGAAGTCTAGAGGTAAAATTACTAAAAGCCTCTTCCTCCTTTTCAAAGAACATATATGACTGTGTAACGACATTTGCTCTTTCGTCACTTGCACAAACAACCCATTGTTCTTTATCTTTATAAATTATGACTTCATTTTCTCTTATATTGTGTTCCTTAAACCAATTATAGTTTTGCAAATTTTCATTCACAATAATTTGTTTTACCTCTTGTTCCGGCATAATATCTCCTTTACTTTACCTCACTAAGAATTCCTAAACCTTCTAACATTTCTACTGGCATAGGTAATTCTATCTGTATTCCACCTTTTTCTGTTCCAAATCCGCTTGCTATTTCTCCTATTTGAGGTTTTAATTTACTATAATCCCCTCCATAATAAATGCTCACATAATCCTCTATATCTGCTATTAATTCCGGATTTCCACATGAGTTTACATATGACTTTATATTTGAAAAGTTCCCTATTACTTGGTATTGATGATAAGTCGCTGGATCTTCTACATACGGAAGCGCTCTATTATCATAATTATATGGTTTCCCTGCTACTGGTGATGTATATCTTCCGGTGGATGGTCCATATCTATCAATCACATCTCCATTCTGAGGCCAGTAGTCATGTTTTAGAGGATTTCCATTACTGTCTAGTACATACCCACCTTTAGGCACTTGTGACCAGTCAATTTCCCAGTCTTTATTCGAAACACTGGAATTAGAAGGAATCTGAATCTCGCTTGGCCACTTTCCAGTTTTCGCAAAGTACGCTGCTTTATTAGGATCGGCTTTATATAAATATTCATATAAAGTTTCATTGGAACAAGTCGACTTAGGTAATAGTTCTTGTTGTTTCCAATATTCCTGATATCTTATATCATCAGGTGTTAAGGTTTTACTCGATTTATCAATAACATTACCTACAGCCTTACTTCCATACCCGCTGAACAGTGCTTTATTAGCCGCCATACCAGCGCCTGCTCCTGCCAGTAATGACAAAGCAATGGTTACACTGGAGGGCGCGCCTGCTTTATCACTTAGAATCGCTGTTGAACCGGCAACGGCTTCTGCCAGGACCTCTGAGGCAAACATCTTTGCAAAGGCCATTCCTCCTTCACTGATGAGTGCCCCTTGTCCAAAAGTAACTAGGTTTACAGTGGCAGATACTATCTTAAATGCCCCTTCGGTATCCGTTAAATAATCGTTTGTAATCAGAGTCTTCCCCACTGCCGCTTCGTAGATGGGTATTACTACGGTTAATTCACTTAGTAACTCTATTAATTCCAGGTAGAAGGGGGAATCCTTTTTGTAGGCGAATTCTTTCAGTACAAGGCTGTCCAGATACTTCTCCAAGGTAACCTCTTTACCATTTATTTTACCAGATTTGACCAGATTTTCATAGTCCTCTGCGAATAAATCAGCAAATCCTTCTACCTTCTGGTTATAAGTAGTGCTTTCGTAAGAACCGCCTTCTGTTTCCTGATAACGGCTGCCTATAAAATCCTCAAGGGTCAGATAGGACATATCATTCTCAAATCCGTAACCCCTTCCTCCGCCATATACACTGACATTTGTCTGCAATCCGATTGTATTATCTGTTTTTCCGTCCGTCATATCGATTCCGGCCATATGGTCCATGGCTTCATTAAAGCCTTTATACAGAGGGATTTCCAGATAATCCGAAATATCATAAAGTACATCATTAATATATCTTAACAAATATCCTCTATGCTCTACAAACTCATCGATCTTCTGTCCCTGGGAAGTGAATCCTGCCCCTAAAGACCTAGAATCCAGTTCTCTTTCGATATCCTTACACAGATCATCCAGATCTGCAAATGCAAAGGGAAGATTCACATAGTATCCCATGCCGACGTTACTTCGGTCCATCCAGGCATAATTATTAAAATATTCCTTTTCCAGCTGTCTTACCATGGCAGATCCTCATAGAGGATTCTTATTGCATTCCTATCTTGTTGTACTATATCCATAATCTTGCTGATTGCAAATTGATATGGCTTACCATGTAGATTGTTGAAAGTTTTGATATGCTTCAAAATGAAAACTAACATAAAACATCTCTTCCTCATTTCCTAATTATTATATTTATATCATAATATTTGTTCAAATGTTTAAAATTGTTTTTACCTAGGATATAAACAATGTTACTAAGTTACCTTTAATATGACTGAGATTTTCATTTTGAAATGTATTTAAGGAGTTTAGAGTATTTAAAAGCAATAATTATTATGAGAATATATTTGATTTTACAAGCAGGAGAAGATTCAGACATCAGATACTGTAGAAAAGGCTCATTTGAATTGCGTATTAGTAGATAGTGTGGTACCCCATTTTTTAATTTAAAAATCATCTGAATTATTCTAAAAATAAAATAAATTTGTCATATTATATCTAGCAAACAACAATTATTAATACAAACATTTTTGGGAGAAAGGGGGAAAACAAAATGTATCATGTTTTTTTTAGTAAATCTAAGAGATGTAGAGCTATCATATCTATAATGGTGATAATTTGTTGCTTGGCAGCCATAGTTTTTATGAAAGTTGTAAATGTACAATCTCAAAGCAATACATTTGTTCTGGGTAAGCAAGGCGGTGCTATAGTAGCCGGAACAAAAAGCGGTAATGCAACTATTTGGCCAATTACACATCCTGTGTTTATAGTAAGACTTTTTCAGTCACCTGTCTCATTGGGACAAAGTCATGATTTTTTTAAAACAGTAGATTCAATTAAATCAACCATTCCTTATGGTGATGAAAATGCCTTATGGATATGTTCGAATACTTTATCTGCCTATCTGGACCGCCAGAATTTCAATACGGATAAACAGGTATATCTGGCAAGAAGGAGCAGCTTAAATGGTTCCATGGTTTTAAAAGGAGGAGAAAATGATCCTGACACAACCGGTCGAATCATCTATTTTGATTCAAGTCATAAAGCCACCGATTTACCAAATCCAAGGGAAGCAGGGATATTTTATCAAAATGTGTTGGGGCTTTATATTAAAAATAACCGTAATTTTAAAGCTCTTTACAGTGATAAAGATTTCCTTAAATTGTTATCGACTCCATCTAGTACGAAAAAAAGTGATTCCTTAAAATTATGGTCTTTTATAACCGATTCGAATACAGTTGGGTCAGATTCTCAGGGCTGGTCTTATACTGTTGATTTTAAAAAGAATATAGAGAATTTTATGAATTACCAGGCACTGGGGAATGCTGATTTTCAGAATTGGAAAACTTGGTATAGTGACTCGTTAAATACAAAAGGCCTCGATAGCAGCGAGAATTTAAAGAACTATACTATAACGAAAGGTGAAGAAGTAGATTTGAGATATCTTGATCTATTAATGACCTTAAGTGCTATCTCAAACGATAGGGATTATTGGAAATCAGGTATTAAAAGTTATTTAACTGAGAATAAAGGAGCTGCGACTCTTTCTATTACACATGGAATAGTCGCCAGGTTAGATAGCGTAAGTACAAAAGCCGGTGATGTTGAGCCGGCGACCGTCTTCATATCAAGCAATGACCTGTGCCAGACCGCCTACTATGTCACAAAAGATTATAATCTATCCGATCCTAATACATCAGGTGTTGCTGCTAATGCGGCAGCTAGTAAAGTTTATAATACAAGATTGAAAAAAGCTGTTGCATTGTCTAATTCAAAAAAGTATCAGAGCTCGGGTATCTTTTCTACAGCTATTATAAGCCGTATTCTATCGGAAGAAGTAAGAAAAGTCTCGGATGGCAAATTGGTTTGGGGAGATTCTTATAATAATGCCGAACTAATCCGGCTTCTTAAATTCCAAATTGGAACGAACTCTCCATGGGAGGCTACTAACTGGGCTCTGGAGCCACCGGTTGTAACTACAGCGGTTAATTATCAGGCTATTTTACAAACTGATTCCGAGGATTTGAATAAGATCAAAGGAAAAGCCGGGCCTTTATATGATTTAAAACTAAAAAATATAGACTTAGGTAAATACTATAAGATTGTGGATGATACTAAATTACAGGATGAAGCTGTTACCACTAATGATGTTGTAAATCTTCAGGTGTCCTTAAAAGCACTTGCCAGTGATGGCAGTAAACCAGGTGAAAAGACTTCTATAACAGAGTGGGAAAATTTTATTAAGCAGAACAATATTAAGTCATTCAGAGTTAAAATTCTTATATTCAGAGACAATGGGGGTGCTGATTTTGAGGCAATTCCACTAGAGGACAGGTCATTTCCTCAAACTCATACAGGATCTAAAACATGGTGTACCTCTACTACATGGGTTCCGGTAACTGCTGATAAACTGAAAACTTTATTAACCGGTAAAAGTGCTATTGGCCAATGGGAAGATAAGTCCATTGCTTCTTTCATATTACATGACAAAGAGCGGAAATCTGTTACGTATGAGGCAAGAGTTTATATTCAGTATCAGGCACAGAATGAGAAATGGTATTATACAACTGGTAAAGCTGATACAGATACCGGTAAACTTAAAATAAGCGATGAGAATACGACGATAGCAGAAGTTATGCAGACAAATGATGTTGTACATGAATACGGTTGGGGGATTATAACAACTCCAACTCCGCCAACAGGACCTCCGACCTCACCCCCTGCTGAAGAAGTTGAATATCCCGCCGAATCCTGGGCATCCAAGGAACCACCTTTAGCCTATGCGGAAATAAAGGAGGGAACTATTTA
>JAEXGM010000259.1 GCA_023450835.1 Bacillota bacterium
GACAGGTTCTTTGCAAACCCGGCTCAATCAAATGCCACAAGAAATTCACAGCTCAGGTTTACGTTTTAACAAAAGATGAAGGTGGACGTCATACTCCTTTCTTCAACAACTACAGACCTCAGTTCTATTTCAGAACAACAGACGTTACAGGCGTTTGCAACCTTCCTGAAGGTGTTGAAATGTGTATGCCTGGCGATAATATCGAAATGACTATCGAATTAATCCATCCTATCGCTATGGAACAAGGTTTAGGCTTCGCTATCCGTGAAGGTGGACGTACAGTAGGTTCCGGTAAAGTTGCTACTATCATTGCATAATTAGTTTATAAAATAAAATACCCCAAACCTTTAGTCATAAGGGTTTGGGGTTTTCTTATACCCGGCGGGCGTACATCCTTCCGTTATTTCATGCTGTTGGCATATTCGATAAAATCGGGGATATCGAGAGGCCGGTTAAAATAATATCCTTGTAATTGATCACATTTTTCTTCGATTAATTTATCTACCTGCTCTAAGGTTTCAACCCCTTCTGCAACTGTTTTGAGATTCAAGGTCTTGGCAATGGATATGATATTTGCAGTTAAATTAGTGGTATCAGGTTTGGCAAAGTCATCGATGAAAGATTTATCTATCTTGATATAATCAAGAGGCAAACGGGTCAAATAACTTAGAGATGAAAAACCTGTTCCGAAATCATCTAATGAAATACCGATACCAAGACTCTTGATTTCATGGAGAATCTCAATTGCCTTGTCAATATCCTGTAATAGAATACTTTCGGTTATTTCTATTACCAGATTGATATGTTGTAAAGCGTTATTTTGATACATCTCTTTGATTTTATATAGCAAACTGTTATCTTCTAACTGTTTTGATGAAACGTTGATAGATAATTTTATATCAATATCCTGCTCTTTTAACAGCCTGTCAATTCGAAAGATTTCGTCTACAATCCAATTACCGATAGGAATAATCATACCATTGCTTTCTGATACGGGTATAAATCTATCAGGGGTGTAGATTCTTCCGTCCAGTGTTTTCCACCGTATTAAGGCCTCTGCACCGGAAATTACATATTTTCCATTCAAATAGCTAATCTGAGGCTGTAAGTATAGCCGAAATTCCTTATTATCGAGAGCTGACTTTAACTGTATCTGCATATCCAGTGTATCATGGTTCCTTTTATCAATCTCGTAGGAAAAGAAAGCATATCTGTTTTTACCGGCTTCTTTTGCTGCATACATAGCAGCATCTGCTCTTCTGACAAGTTCATCCATGTTGTGAGCATCGGCAGGGGCTGTCGTAATACCAATACTTACTCCTAATATAATCTGCCGTTCCAGTATGATAAAGGGTTCTTCCATCATATCAATAAAGCTTTTGGCAATTTTAACAGTATCTTCCGTATCCTGTATAGTATCAATTAGTATAACGAATTCATCACCGCCAAACCGGTAAGCAGAGCAGTTATCATCAAGATTTAGCTGAAGTCTCTTTGTAACTTCTTTTAAGAGCATATCACCTGCCGAATGCCCCAGAGAATCATTGATTAACTTAAATCCATCCAAACCCATAAGCAACAGTGCAAATCCGGATAGGTCATCAGCAGTATTAATGCGTTCATGGAGTTTTTCATAGAAGTAATTTTTATTTGCTAAGCCGGTCAATTCATCAAAATAAGCCAGATTGTGAAGGGCTTCTTCTGTTTCCTTCATCTGACTGATATCAGTTGAAATGGAGATATAATTCTGTATCATTCCGTCGGAATTACGCAGGGAGGTCACGGATTTCCATTCCGGATACACTTTCCCGCTCTTACTGCGGTTCCAGACTTCACCATTCCAATAGCCGTTAGCGATTAAACTGCTCCACATATTCTGATAGAATGAGATATCATGCCTGCCGGATTTAAACATCCGGGGATTCCTGCCCAACAATTCCTGGTCCGAATAACCGGACATCTTTTGAAAGGATTTATTTGTCTTTAAAATATTACCATTGGTATCAGTAATTAATACACCCTCTAATGCTGAGTTAATGATGCGGTCTGACAGGATAAGGTCATTATTAAGGACTTTCAGATTATTGATATACTTTTGTATTTCAGTAATATTGTGCAATATTATCAGTTTTCCGATAACAACCTGGCCTTTGTCTAAAATCGGAGTCTGCTCCGCATTATAATATAACGTTTTGCCTTTAAAATGAAAAGAAATACTACATGCATTCTCACTGATAGTACTTAACGGAAGAAGTGCGGGAAATAATTTATAAAGTTCACTTAGCTTTAGTCCGGTAAAGTCCATGCTTGCTACTGAATATGAGATGGAAGATAAATTGTTATTGGATAAGATGAAATCAATGGCAGCGGGATTCATGTCAATAATCATATCATCTGCATCAAGGATAATCGTAACATCACTTATATTTTCCAAAAATAAGTTTTTCGCCTTTGGGATTAAAGCCGTCCGAGGCAATCGAAAGATGCCCCAATAAAGTACAACAATCGTAAAAAGTACACATAAAGATGTTAAATCAATAAAGGTTGAACCAAAAGCAAGGCTTAAAACTAAAAGATTCATAACGAAGCCTAGGAAAGAGCCGATACATATGAATAGATTCTGCCGTTTATACATCTGAGGTGAACGAAGTGTTCGAAACAAAAACATGATACATACGAGGAGAATAACAACATAGGAATAATAAGTATGAATTCGAAAGCCGGCATTTATATGATAAGTATAGGATGGAACATGCTCTATGTATTCAATCTTGGGGTCTGATATAAATTTATACGGGAACCTGTTTGTTAATAAGGACAGAAGGGAAAGTACGGGTATGATATAAAAGCCTAACTTAAGGAGAAGGGATTTATACTTCACATTGTGATATTCAACTGCAAAAGTCATAGAGAGCGGAGGTATGAGAATAGCACTGATGAGTTTATATTTCTGAAAAAGAAGAGCGAGATCCGGGAACGGGAGAAAACAGGTAAGAGTCTCCATAGCGATCCAAAAGGAAAGTAATAGGTCTCCGATAATTAAATACTTCGCCAGTTTGACAGTCTTGACTCTATAGAGTAAAAATAATAATATAATTGAAATAAGAAAGCTAATAAAATAGATTGATCCGTAAATTGATCCGTACATTCTGGTAATTCCTCCAAGGACATGGTTTATCTTTTGTATTCCTGTATTTTAAGTATGTATGATATTTATATCATACATTACGAAGTAGGTTAGCACAATATGAATTAGTAACAAGCTTTTAATAGGAAAGTCTTTCAATTTAAATAAAAAGCCGTGGTATAACGCAAAAATATACAGTGTTAGATATTGGCATTTACATTATAATAAGTAGTATGTTATAATTTCCAGATATAAAATTAAAAATACAGTTCCTCCTGGGAATACCGCAAGAGAGCTGATAACAAGCGGAAAACGCTAAGGGTTATAAGCAGATTGTTTTAGTTTTTTCAACTACGTATTCTGGAATATCAAATCGAAGCTTTGATATTCGCGAAAGGAGTTAAGATGGCAATTGCAGTCAGTAAGCTTTACCGGAATTGTGCATCACTTTATCAGATGCAGCTTCTTGCAGGTCATAAGGGCCTTGGTAATCTGGTCGAGTGGGTGCATATTGTAGAAGACCAGGAGGTTTCCTCCTTTTTGCATGGGCATGAGCTGATATTTATTGCAGGTTATATGTGCCATGACAATGAATGGCTCTTAAATTTTACCAAGGAGCTTTATAAGAGTGATACAAGTGCCTTTGTTATTAATCTGGGGCCATATATAAAAAGTGTACCAAAGGAGGTAGTCGACTTTTGCAATGAAGTAGACATGCCTCTTTTTACTATCCCCTGGAAGATAAGACTGGTGGATGTGACCAGGGACTTCTGTACCCGAATTATGCACAATGAGAGTGTAGAAGCCAGCGTAGCTTCCACAATCAAAGATATTATTTTTAAAGTGGGAGATATGGAGACACAGATTCAGCACATGGAGCGCAACGGGTACAAGCGCGACTGTCACTTATGTTTCGTCAATATTTCTCTTAATAATGCAGATATGAATTACAGCACTGAGAATATGGAGAAATTAAAGCTCTATGTTGAACAAATTGCCAGAACCAGCCAGCGGATGTTTATCTCCTTTACATATCAGTCTAATCTGATAATAGTCTTATCGGAAAGTGATATGTATAATGTCCGTAAATTTGTGGACGATTTGATAAGTCTGATACGAAAAAAGACGGATAAATTCACCGTAAATATCGGAGTAAGTTCCATCATGCAGGGCTTTCTGAACCAGGACATTAACTTTGAAAATGCTGTTTCATCCAATGAAATGGCACAGAAACGTAAGGTAAGAGCTGCCTATTATGATGAACTGGATATCTATAAGGTACTTCTGGCCGTAAAAGATAAAAAGATACTAAAGAACTTCTATCAGGAAGTCTTTGGCAAGCTCGAGCAATACGATATGGAAAATGGAACTGACTTAATGGGTTTTCTCCATGCATACCTGGATAATAACGGCAGTCCCAGACTGGTATCAGAAGAGCAGTTCATCCATCGCAACACCGTCAACAACCAAATAAAGAAAATTGAGAAAATTACCGGGTATAACATACTGAATCTGGAGGAGAAGGTGCGCTTTAGCATTGGCTTTATGATACAGGA
>JAEXGM010000006.1 GCA_023450835.1 Bacillota bacterium
CTCCTTTTCTGCTAAAAAATATTCTAATTGGTTAGTATTATTTTGAAATTCAATTAGTTTTTTCATTGAACTAATTATACTGCAATTATAATTCGAAAGCATATATTGGTCAAGAAATATTCGTTTCAGTCGCAGAAAAATGCTTTAAAATGAGATGATTGGGGTGGCAAAAGGTTGGTCTTTCACATGGGGACGGCAATTTGGACCAAGCAGAAAGACTCTGCGCTGATTCTAAAGCGCATTTGCTGGTTCTAAAGCGCATTTGCTGGTTCCAAGGCGCATTGGTTCTTTCTGTTTAGTCCAAATTGCCTGTGAATGTATTGAAACAGGTCATTTGTTAGGATAATTATAAGATACCTAATACAAAATGCAGGCAGTATAAGACAATAGCCTGTATACTGCTAACAGGAAGCAAAGCAAAGAACTATCCGAATATCATCTGAATTTCTAGGATAAAAACGGCCCCTCTGTTCAATTAAAACAAAGCCTGCAAGTCATAAAATCTCAGACTTGCAGGCTTCCTTTTTGAATCCGGCTATGATTAGCATTGAAATTAGCAAAAAGCCTCATTCAGCTTTTCTGTTCCCGCAAGAACAAATCTGCCGTCCTTAATTATTACAGTTTCTTTTCCATTCTTTTCGACCACTGTTATCTCAGCCAGCTCGTCATAGGGGATTGTGATATCGGTATGGCAGTTAAAATAGGCCTTCTCTATCTCTGTCTTTCGAAGAATTGATACCTCATTATCCTTGGCTACGATTTTCTTACCGTCAGGATTAAATAAATCAAGTTCTTCACTCATCTTATAGCAGGTATCGCCTACGGCAAAGTGAGGTCCGGTCTTTTCTGCTATCAGTATGGGAAGTTTATCCCAAATACCGTATTTTCCGGCCATTACATAAGCAGTGGTATTAGTGCCGATGGCAAATTCTCCGATGGGCAGAGTATCCTGGTTATACAAAATATTTTCCTTCATATAACGCTTATTTTCTTCTTCAGCCTTAAAATTTCCGCAGCTATAATCAGTAATCATACCATCCTTAAAGGTAATGGAAAGGTCTGTATATTCCAACCCATTCAGGAATATTCTTGATACATGCAGCGTACCCTTTGTGCCGGTCAGCTTAGGAGAAGTAAACACTTCACCAACAGGTATGTTTACATCTGCGGTACAGTTTTCAAAGATAGTTTCTTCTTCCCGATTTTGCAGTTCATAAAGCATAACGGTGATATCCGTATGATTGCTGCCACTCCCCTTTACGCGTACGTATTCACCCTTATCCAGACAATCTATGATACTTTGCTGAATTTCTTTATAGGTGTCATTATCCAGTGTATTTACCTGTACTGTTTCACGAAAGATTTCTTCGAATTTATCACCAATCTCTGTAATCGGGTAGGCAATTATGGTAAAACTGGTCTCATCCCCTTTGATATACTGATAATATACCATATTGGAATCTCTTTGAAATGCAATGGAAAGCTTCTGCTGCCTCTTATCGAGCTTAATAACTTCATCTTTCGCCTTTGGTGCAAAATTCTTCTCACCAAACACCTGTATTAACGCAGGTCCCGCATAAAGAGCCGCTTTATCCTTATATTTCTCAAAGGCAGCCTTATAAGCCTGAAGCCTGCGGTCATGAAAGGCCTTATCCATGTAAAGGCCAATATCAAAACGATGATCGTAATCATACTGGTAATTGGGGCCGCTGGAATGGTAACCAATTCTTAAATGCTGCTTTCTATTGATGCTGTCTACTGCCGTCCGATAGATTACCGGCTTCAGCCCCATCTCGGCAAAATTACGGATTGCATATTTAACCATTCTTTCAAAACCGATGTTATAACGGATATTAACCGTCCTTTTCCTCGATAAATCAATTTGGGCCGCCAGAAAACCCCTGCGGTAGCCATCCGTATAGGTGAAGGCCATCGCTTTCATATCTTCTTCCGGCAAACTATTTAAAAACGCTGCAATCTTTTTCTCATTTTCTCCAATATATTCGCCGAACTGATAAAGATATCTTAAGTCTGTCAAATCCCAGCTTTCAATGATATCCGCGGCAAAAGAGAGGTCTTCATCCAGTAATTCTCTGGTACGGTACTCCATAATATCACTGCAATAATCCAGGTTAAAATCACAGATTGCCCGCTTTACATCTTTATAAGTATATTCATCTTCCTCTTCAAAATAATTATAGACCTCTATAAAGAGTTCTGAATAGATTGTTATAGGGAAAAGTCTGCCTTCTGCCGCATAAACAATCATACCTCTGATTTCCGCATAGAGATAGCTTAGAAGTTTACCTGTTTTCCCAAGCTTCCTGAAAGCATAGGTTGGATTGGCATAAGATTCTTCGTAGTTATCCGGCAGTATATCCTCATACAGTTCATGGTTCTTATCTGCTAATTCTTCCAAGGTAAGCTTGCCAAGGCTGTCCTCTTTAACAAGGGTAAGATACAGCGCTGCTTTTTCAATAAAAGCTGCCACTCTTTTAAAATAATCCCTATAGGGTTCCTTTACACTTTCTTCTGTTTGGATACTTTTAATACGCTCCAGTACTAATTCATAACGCTCTCTGATATCCTCATTTTCTTCCTTCATAAGTTCCCTGTATTTCAAATCCGTAATCCTCCTTCACCTTTTCAAAGCACTGACAAATCCCTTCGAAATTGTCAACTCAATATAATCCTGTATTCCTTTAAAGAAACAACCCTGTTATATAAAGTATAAATAATACAATTGAAAGAATTCCGTTAATTACCATCCCTGTAATGGGTGCTGTATAGTAAATTTCTTTCTCGGTACAAGCCCTGACTCCTAATATAAAACCCGTTATTGTCAGCGCAAATACAATCACTCCCGCTGCTCCCAACAAAATAGAGCCCTCTCCTCTATATACACTTGAAAGGATAAAAAGCACCAGCAAACTGATAACACCAATGCCGCCAATTACTGCCGCTGCTATCCCTTTTACCGAATGGCTTCTTCCTGTAAACTTAAAAACATCTTTCCGCTTTTTAAACATAAATCACCCCTATATTCCATTATCTTTACCTTGCCCGTGTTTGCAGTTTTCAAACACGACCTGACGACCTGCCATACTTCCAGTGTAACGCAATTCCAGTGTCGGCACAATCTTATGTACGCCTCAGGTTTATGCCGAAAATTTTGCACGCAAAAACCTGTGTTATAAATTATTTCAATAATTCATACTATCTTCGTATAGACCTTAGCAGCTTTCTGGCAACAATAAAGCAAATTCCTCCGATAAGACCTCCCAATGTGTTCATCATAAGGTCATCCACATCAAATATCCCTACCTTAAAGATAAGCTGTAACAGCTCAATGGTCAAGCTGAATTCCAGACTTAAAAGAGTGATATTCAGAAGTTTTCTGTTCTCCGGGCTTATGATGGGAAGCACGAAACCAAAGGGGGTAAAAGCCAATATGTTCCCAAAGATATTTACAATAAAGCCTTCCGGCCCAATAATATTTCTATATTCAATAAATCGTTTTACTTCCTTAAATGGCGTTAAATTATATCTATATTGACCGGAAATAATTGTTCTTCCGTAATGCTCACTAAAAAACAGGAAATATGCCAGTAAGATAAGATATAACGCAAAGAGTAAACGGCTAACGGACATAATAAATTTGTTGCTGACATTTTTCACTGACAAAGTCCTCCACTGCAGGTTTCGATTCCCAACTATTATAAAACAAAACTTTAGGCTCGTAAAGGGGGTAAAAAACAAGAAAAGCTCAATGGAAATGCCAAATAAAGACCTCCGCAGGAAATAACTCTGCGGAGGTCT
>JAEXGM010000012.1 GCA_023450835.1 Bacillota bacterium
ATAGACAAAGGAGTGGCCAGCAGGTATCCTGCTGGCCGGTTTATGAAAAAAATTTATGTTAGCAAGGTGGGGAACCTTGTTTTACGCTATGGATTAAGTATACCGTTCATATGTGTACTAGATATGACGAGTTATTGAAAAGTTTGTGAACAGAAGTAATAGGGATATGCCGGCTGCTTGATTATATAATTATACATGCTCTTTAATATATGTTAAAATACATAAAGTAGCTTTAGGTTTAGGGGGCAAATATGAAATACAGTATTAAGGACTTAGCAGAACTTATTGGATGTACAACCAGTGCAATCCGCTATTTTGAAAAAGAGAATTTGATTACCGTTGAAAAAGAAAAGAACGGACACCGTTTTTATGATGTCGTAGATGTTTTTCGGTTGTTATCTTATGAAAAGTATAGGTCTATGGAAATTCCCATGAAGACTATTGTGAAACAGTTCGGTGGGAAGGAAAATGACCGTTCTATTATTCAAAAACGGGAAGAGTACTATAAAAATGAGGCTTTAAAGAAAGCAGAATACTATAGAGATTTGGCCGATTCCATTGAAAATCACTTAGTGGGAATCCGAAGGATTGATACTCTTTTGGATAAGTATGAATTGGCACAATCTCCGGAAATGGTCGTCATATGTGATGAAGAATGCGGCTGGGTTTCAAGAAACAGGAAATCTCAGCGTACTTTGCATGAATGGGTGAAAGCAATGCCGGAAGTTCAACTGGCAGTACTTCATAAAAATTTGGAATTAAGTGATTTTGGGTATCTGGTCGAGCCAAAGAGCCGGGAGAAGTTAGCCTTACCCCTGGCTTTAAAGAATGAGATATTGCCCTCCGCTTCCTGTCTCCATACGGTTGTTATGGCAGAGGATGATTTTATGGAGCAGCCACAGAAAGTTTTTGAAAAGGCCATGGAATATGCGCAAAGCAAAGGCTTGGAAGTTGGCAAAACAGCATGGGGTAAAATACTGCTGGTTGAAGTCGGAGAGCAGGAAAGACTTAAGACCTATGTTGAGATTTGGATATCGATAAAAATTTAACATTTTACTTGCAGATAAAGTTCCTTTATACGTTATTCTTTAATTATCTTAGCAGAGATAATTTGATTTGTTAAAGGAGAATGAGTATGAAGGAAAAGTATAAGATACTTTTTGAACCAATCAAAATTGGTAAGTTGGAGATTAAAAACAGATTTGTATTGGCGCCGATGGGACCCGGCGGTATGTGCAACGCAGACGGAACCTTTAATAAGAGGGGAATGGATTTCTATGTGGAGCGGGCAAAGGGTGGAACCGGGCTTCTTATGACAGGTGTTACGATGGTTGAAAATGACATTGAAAAATGTGCGTTGCCCTCTATGCCATGTCCCACACTTAATCCGCTTAACTTTATTACCACCGGAAATGAGATGACAGAGAGGATACATGCCTATGGCACTAAGATATTCCTGCAGTTGTCATCTGGCTTTGGAAGGGTAAGTATTCCGTCAATCGTAGGAAAGACTGCCGTTGCGCCGTCTCCGATTCCTCACCGATTTTTAAAAGGGGTAACTTGCCGGGAATTAACAACGGAAGAAGTAAAGGAATATGTACGAAAGTTTGTAGAATCTGCGGTTATCGCTAAAAAAGCCGGCTTTGATGGTATAGAAATTCATGCGGTACATGAAGGTTATTTATTAGATCAATTTGCTATTTCTTTCTTTAACCAAAGGACTGATGAATACGGCGGCAGTCTTGAAAATCGTTTACGTTTTGCCTGTGAGATCGTACAAGGAATCAAGCAGGCCTGTGGTGAGGATTATCCGGTTTCTTTGCGCTATAGTATTAAAAGTTTTATTAAGGACTGGTGTAAGGGCGGCCTTCCGGGAGAAGAATTTGAAGAAAAAGGAAGAGATATTCCGGAAGGAATTGAGGCTGCCAAGATTTTAGTGGCAGCAGGATATGATGCATTGAATGCAGATGTCGGCTCATATGATTCCTGGTATTGGAGCCATCCGCCGATGTACCAGAAGAAAGGCTTGTACCTGCCATTTAATGAAATTCTGAAAAATACCGTAGATGTGCCTATCATCAGCGCAGGAAGAATGGAAGACCCTGAGCTTGCGGCAGAAGCTATCGTAAGCGGCAAGACGGATATGATTGGATTAGCGAGACCCTTATTAGCGGACGCTGATATTCCGAATAAAATTTTAGCAGATGAATTTGAAAGTGTCAGACCGTGTCTTTCCTGTCAGGAAGGATGTATGGGAAGACTGCAGACCTTTGCTGCGGTGTCATGTGCCGTTAATCCCGCATGTGCCAGAGAGAGTGATTATGGAATAGGAAAAGCGGACAAAGCGAAAAAGGTTCTTGTTGTGGGAGGCGGTGTCGCAGGCTGTGAGGCTGCCAGAGTCGCTGCTATCCGCGGACACCAGGTTATCCTGCTGGAAAAAGAATCGGAATTGGGCGGGAATTTATTACCCGGCGGCACACCGGATTTTAAAGAAGATGACCATGCCCTGGTAAAATGGTACAAGAATGAGCTGAACAAATTAAAGATTGAAATACGTTATAATACTATTGCAACAAAAGAAGCAGTACAGTCCATAAAAGCAGATACAGTTATTATCGCAACGGGTTCTGTGCCTAAGAAGTTAACAGTTGCAGGAACTGATAGAGTATACAGTGCAGAAGACGTGCTTTTAGGCAGAAAGGATCCCGGGCAGTCAACCATTATTATTGGCGGGGGATTAGTTGGATGCGAGACGGCTCTTTGGTTAAAAGATAAGGGTAAGGATGTCACAATTGTTGAAATGCAAAATGACATTCTTTCTGTAGGCGGACCTCTTTGCCATGCGAACCATGACATGCTGCATGATTTAATTGCATTTAAAAAGATTGAAGTAAGATGCAATTCAAAGATCAGTCAGGCAACGGAAGAGGGATTTGTTTTACAGTCTAAGGATAAAGAAGAGATACTGAAAGCAGATTCTTTAATTGCGGCTATTGGTTACAATTCACAGAAGTCCTTGTCAGAGGAACTTAAATATGAAGTCAAAGATTTAAAAGTTATTGGGGATGCGAATAAAGTACAGAATATTATGTATGCCATATGGAACGCATACGAAGTGGCAAGGAATATATAACAAGAGGATCTTGGACAATTCATAAATTATTTGACTTATAAAAATAAATATGCTATAAATGAAAAATAACGAGTAGTGTGCATCACGTAAGTCCAGTTGATGCACACTACTCGTTTTTTGTTTAATAATCAAAATCATAATATTTAAGGAGCAGAGAATATGCCAAAGACTAAATTTCAAGACTTAATTTTTTCTATTATTATGGTGGTAATAATGGTTTACTGTATGACTGTTTATAACCTAGCATTAGAATTCGGTTTTCATTATTCTACTTTTAAAGCTGCTTTTTTGGGAATGTGGCTGGAGGCGGCCGCAGCATTTGCGGCACAAAAATTTATAGCCGGCCCTATTGCTAAGAAATTGACATTTCGGTTTTTTAAGCCGGGTGCTGACAGTCCGTTTCTGATAACGCTGGCTATGACTGGTTTCACGGTGTGCCAAATGGCACCTTTAATGACACTTTTTGTCTCGTTGATACATAATGGATTTGTAAGTAACTTGCTGCTTATTTGGTTACCAAAACTTGTTCAGAATTTTCCTTTCGCGTTATTTATACAGATATTTTATGTTGGCCCTTTTGTTCGTTTAATATTTCGTACATTATTTAAGAGGCAGCTGTCAAAGGCTATAGTATCAACGTTAGGAAGTACACAGGAAGCGTAAAACAGAGTAACCGGTAGTAGGCCGTAAATATAAAAGTATAAGTTATAAGGTTCATAAATGTTGTAATAGGAATAATAAAGGTGCATCAAAGCACCTTTTTTTCTTTTGGAAAATCCCATCACCTTGTTTAGCTTCCTGTGATTTACATCTATTTATAAATTTGATATTGTGTATTGACAGAATAACAGCAAAGATATACAATGAAGAAAAATTAAATTCGATATCGAATTAATACTATATAGAATTAATATCATATCAAATTAATTCGAATAAATACTATGATGTTATAAATTATAAAATAATTGGAGATTTAATATGAATGAAATCAAACAGGAATATATTGACCAGCTTGTCGACCTTGTACATACAGCATTAAAGCATTATAAAAAGTATAAGACTGATTTGAGTGAACTATACCCCCAGGGTATTACCAGTACTGAACTCAGCGTTATAAAGATTGTCCATGAGAAACCGGATATTATTCTGAAGGAAGTCAGCAAGTCGCTGGAGATACCGGGCAGTACTCTCACCAGTGTGATTGACAGGCTTGAACAAAAAAAACTTATAATCCGTACTGTGAGCAAAAAGAACAGGCATTCCTTTGGATTAGAGCTCACGGAAGAAGGCGAAAAGATCAATGCCGAACATGAAAAAGAGGAAAAACAGATATGGCATAAGACTTTATCTCTGCTTGACAGCGATGAAGATATAGAGTCCTTGGTAAATCTGTTGACCAAAATCGTTAATAAACTTGACTGATATAATAAGGATTTATTAAGGAGGATAGCATGAGAATCAGTATATATTACTTTACAGGAACAGGTAATTCATTAAAAATATCAAAGGAACTGGCTTCAAGATTCGAAGAGGTTCAGATAACTCCAATGACTGGGGCAATCAGGTCAGGCCTTTTATCAGATTCGGACATAATTGTGCTCGTCTTTCCTGTCTATATGTTTGGCCTGCCGCGTATTGTCAGCCATTTTATTAAAAAGTTCTCAAAGCAGATGAAAAATAAATATATCGCTGCCCTTGCAGCCAATGGCGGGACAGTTGCGGGAACTCTGGTATTGCTCGATAAAAAGCTCAAGGCAAAAGGGCTGTATCTTTCTGCGGGATTTTCTATAAAAACACCGTCAAACTTTATAGCAGAGTTTACTGTGGAAGATGCCGAAATCTTGCGTATCTTTGAAGCAGCAGACAAGAAAGTTGATGAGATTGCATCTGTCATAAAATCCGGAGGAACCCTGGCATTGGACAGAGGAACCAGGAAAGACTGTATAGTAAAAACCGGAATTCTCTATAGGTTTTTGTCTAGGCTTATTCCGATTATGGACTTATCCTTTAAGTCAACTAATTCATGCACCGGCTGCGGCATTTGTGCAAAAGTCTGTCCTGTCGAGAACATTACTATTAAGGATGGAGCTCCCAAATGGCATCACCATTGCGAGCAGTGCTTTGCATGTATTAACAATTGTCCCGGTGATGCAATAGAGTATATGAACTTATCGGTTGGTAAAAAAAGATATCACAATCCTTACATTAAATTGCAGGAATTAATGAAAAAATAATATGGTAACTCTATCGTAAAGAACTTTGCCAAGCAAATGATAGGTACGATTTATACATATAGTATGTATTAGTTTTTAAGGATATAGTTATACTAATGGATGTACAGTATCGTTTACTAGGAGGTAACAAAATGGCAGACAATAAAATGAAAAGTACAAAGAACAATAAAAAAGAAGATGGAACCTTTCATTCCAAGCATATTAAACATGACCCCCAGGCCGAAAGTGCCCGTGCAGTCTTCGGGCTCCAGGAAGATAATTCTCAAAATAGTAAGAAGTAGAGAAGAAAGGGCTGCTGTAAAATGAAACCCCGCAGAGTATGACTTGCCTCACACTTCGCAGAGCTCATTTGCAGCAGCCCTCTCTTTTTATTTATATTGTCTTTTGAAATTCGATTTGCCCCTTAGCAGTAAGGAAAGAACTCAGTATTCCCCACACCTGTTCTGAGAAACTGTTTGGAGTTTCTTCGCCTTTTAATTTACAAAAAGGTATCCAGTAAATACTGGTAATAAGAACGGCATCAACAATACGGTCATACTCTCCGGGAGAATTCTCATCTCTTAGTATTCCTTCAGAAGTAAGCGTCTTAAATGCCTGGGTCATAAATTCTATGTTTTTTTGTAAGATATCATTCTGCATCTCCTTTATCTTTGAAGATATCTGTATGAGCTGTGCATGGTGCCAGAAATAAAATGCATTTTCCTGAACGGTCATTTGTATATCATTGAAGAAATCATTTAATTCCGCAAGATTCTCAGGAGCCTTTAGGATACGGGGACTTGGACTTTCTAAAAGAATCGCTTCAATAATTTCTTCCTTTTTCTTAAAGTAGTAGGTAAGGTTTCCCTTACTAATGCTCAATTCATCCGCTATATCACGGGTGGAGACATTGGTATAACCTCGCTCATTAAATAGTTTCTTCGCTGTTTCCAGAATTGCCAGCCGTGTATCTCGAATCATGTGTTAAACCTCCATAGAATACTTCCTGGAATAATCGAATATTTGCTTTTTGCCAGGAATGATAAAATGAAACATGCAATAAATACATTTTAGCATATCCGGGCAAATCTGCAATAGCCCCCGAGGTGACTGTACCTGCCGTGATACCTGCATCAAGTTCAAAAAAGAAGGTCAAAACACTGGGAGGCACTATCCCTGCATTTACTTTAAGGGATAGTGCCTCCGGTAATATTATTTTATTCTTTTAGCTGCTTATTCTCCGTAGACTTTTACTTCAAATAATTGTGGTGTATACCAACTGTTGGACGGATTATTCCAGGGTACGGATTTATCTATCTGTATTCTGACATAGCGTGCACTCAGTCCGCCCAGATGGTCCACATTAAATCCATAGGTCGTGTTATTAGAATTATTTCGTACTTCTGTGAAAGTAGTGCCATTGGTGCTGGTTAATATCCTGTAATACTCCAGGGCTTCCGAACCATTATAAAGCAGCCAGGATAACTGTACTTCGTTTAATTTGTAGGCGGCTCCCAAATCTACTGTCCATGTGGATGGATAAGTTACCCCGCCGGCTATCCATTCTGTTGAATAACTGCCGTCATTTGCCAGACTTGCGGCATGGGTGGAATCGGAGCTGGAGGCGGAAGCTGTTTTGCTTTGTGATATATTTGTTCCCTGGTACACATTCGTTATGGTTCCGGCTGAGGCATTAAGAGATATCGTACTGGCAAAGTCAAAGGAAGGAGCACCGCTTGTAATTGTCAGAGGGAACCACACAAAGTAGAAGTTCTGGTCACCGGTGTCCGGTATTCGGTTACGGTCACTCATTAACATGTAAGAAGTACCGCTGGTGCCGGATAAGGTCAGAAGCCAGGTCGACTGGGAATAAAAAGCGGAAGTATTGCCTACCGGCTGCATCTGTGTCCAGGAGGAGGCACTGGAGCTGGCCAAAGCAGTTGTACACTTGGAATATTGGGCCTGGTTCGGGTACCAGCCAGCGCAAGCGGAAGTTATCAGATAATAGGTTCCATTGTCTTTTACAACAGCCGGAGCTTCTCTTCCTGCATAGGTCCCTCCTACTGTAGCTCCGCCATAGATGTTATATAGATAGGTACAGGTCAGATAATCACTGGAAAGCTTAAATAATGACAGCCTGCCATTGGTAACAGTTGCTGAAATCAGATATGCCGAGCCGTCAGTATCCTGATAAATTGTCATATCCCTTGAATCAAGGCCACCCGGATTGAAGCTGCCCTGATAGGTATAATTGCCGGCCGGAGTACTGCTGGTGGCTACGGCTACTTTGCCTAAGGAATAGCTTGTACTGTCATAATGGAACCATAATACATATTTACCGGTACTGGAATTATAAATTACTTTTGGCCTTTCCACTACGCAGGGGGTAGTCAGGTCAGAAGCCACAGCGCCCGTAGAATCAAGGGAACCAGGTCCGAGTATGGCATTCTGGAAAGTCCAGTGAACAAGGTCGGAAGAAGAATAGCAGTTAACGTAAACACCGGAATTACCATATAAATAATAGGTGGAACCAACTTTCAGAACACATCCGCCGGCGGCATCAATAGGCTCTCCGGAGGTATCCAGCCACAGTTCTCCGTTCTGCAAAGTGTTCAGAGAAACGCCTGCAAGATTCTGAATGTCAGCAGGGTTCAACTCTGCACCATAAATTCTAAAGTCGTTAATTTTGGCTGACAGATAAGGATCACTGGAATATAAGGATTTACCGATATATCCCGTGAAGCTTGAACCGGAGCTGTACATGGAACTGGGGTCACTGGTTATACCGCTCATGGAAGATACCAGTTCGCCATTGATATAAAGTTTCTCCGTATCGGTATCTCCCGATACGACCAGTGCGACCTTCACCCATTGTCCGGTAGGCAGTGCCGTCGTGCCGCGTACACCTTGTTCTCCCAGATACCCGCTTCCGGACGTACCATAGGTGGTAATTGCTCCATAAGCTGTGCCCGAGCTGTTCTTAGAGTTTAAGAAGGTGTAGGTACCGCTGTTAGGCCCAATACCGAATACCCAGGCATTGGTTGCAGAGGAATTCAAATACACATCTGCGGTAATAGTGGTATTATGCACTCCCTTCATGACACCGTTAGGTATTGTTACATATCCGCTGGAGCCATTTAAGGTTACACTTCCGGAAGACCAGGCTGCACCGCTTGAGAGAGTACCGGTGAAACCGTTACCGGAGGCATCAGTGACAGTTGTCCCGCTGGTCTGGTCAAAGTCATACTGAACTAAAAGAGATTTCTGCACGATTTGTGAAGTCGACAGCGCACTTCCATAAATCTTAAAATTGTCGATCTTACCATTCAAATAGCCGTCGCCGCTGTACAGGGACTTGCCAATATATCCGCTGAATGCCTTGGAAGCATCATACATGCTGGCGGGGTCTTCTGTAATATTATTGTTGGACTGGGTCAATCTGCCATTCACGTAAAAGCGTTCCGAGTGGGTATCCTGAGATATGACCAGTGCGATGCTGGTCCATGTTCCTGCGGGCAGGGAAGTTAAATTTGTAACACCTTTCTCACTGGCATAGCCGCTTCCCACAGTACCATTGGTCGTTATAGCTCCATAGGGAAAACCTTTGCTGTTCTTTGAATTTACAAAGATGTATTTTCCGCTGTCCGGTCCTAAGCCAAATACCCAGGTGTTGGTGGCCGCCGTATTAATATATACATCAGCCATAATTGTTACATTATGAACGCCATTCAATACACCATTTGGAATTGTAACATATCCGGAAGAACCATTCAGGCTTACACAGCTGTCTAATTTACCATCTGTAGACCAGGAAGCACCGCTTGAGAGAGTACCGTTATAACTGTGCCCGCTGGTATCGGTCACAGTGGTACCACTGGATTGGTTAAAGTTGTACTCCACCAATAATTGTTCTGCTGCAGCCGCCTGTACATTCAATTGACCTTTAAAGCCCGGTATCAGCAGTATTGTTAATGCCAATACCATTAATAATGCGGTAATTCTTTTCCCCTTCATAGTAACTTAATACCTCCATTTTATCATTTTTGGTATGTTCATGTTTGAATAAGTAGTAAAGGACGGACTTATTCTTATGCAATCATGATGTCAGTTAAACCTCCTTTCTTAAGTTTATCCCCTCATATCTCATATATATTAAAGAGAATATTGGAACCTATTGATGAAACCGGTTTCAAAAGCGAGCTAAGAACCCCTGGTTAATAAGTTAATAATATATCTGATTTCAAATTAAGATAATATTAGTACAATTGAAACCGATTTCAAAAATTGAAATAATAACTCCATAGTATATTGATTCAGCAGATACCGGTTTTTGTAATTTTTTGATAAAAATAAAGTGAATTATATCCATATTTTTATTAGACATTACCACGATTTTTTAGATATGTCAATTGGGTGCAGCAATATATTCCATATTTTGTACATTTTTTGACTAAAAATCGACTTGATTTCGACAAAATGTTATCGAATTATAGTGCTTGATGCAGTTATCAGGTATTGGCGTATCCTCCGGTAACTAATTAATAAAACAGAAACAAAACAGAAACGAAAAAGCAATAATGAATGACTATTATTTGAACATCAAAACAAGAGGATTATTTCAAAAAGGAGAAAATAGATGAAAGTAAAAGGAAAAAATATCGCAGTAACCGGCGGAGGCAACGGTATGGGAAGAGAGCTGGTGCTGCAGCTTCTTGCCAAAGGAGCAACTGTTTTTGCAGCTGACATCAAATCAGAGGCATTGAATGAAACTGTTAAAATAGCAGGAAATAACAAAAGGTTATTTCCTTATGTGGTTGATATTTCAGACAAAGAAGCTGTTAATGACTTTGCCCGGAAGGTAGTGGAGGAGCATAAAAAGATTGACGGGATTATCAATAATGCAGGTATCATACAGCCCTTTATACATCTGAATGAATTAGGAATGGATCGTATTGAAAGCGTTATGAATATTAATTTTTATGGTACCCTTTATATGATAAAGGCATTTCTGCCTCATTTGCTGAAACGGCCGGAAGCACATATCGTGAACGTATCCAGTATGGGAGGCTTTCTGCCCGTACCGGGACAGAGTATCTACGGAGCTTCCAAAGCAGCGGTAAAATTGCTTTCCGAAGGGCTTTCATCAGAGCTTATGGATACGAAGGTCAAAGTATCTGTTATTATTCCCGGGGGTATTGCTACTGATATTAAGAAGAACTCCAATATATCATACAATGTTTCGGCAGAGAGCAGTAAGTCCAACATGGTGCTGACTCCACAGAAAGCAGCAGCGCTGATTATTGAGGCTATGGAAAAAAACAGGCTGCGTACTTATATCGGGAAGGATTGCAAAGTGATGAATGTATTGTATAAATTAAATCCTTTTATTGCCATGAAGATGATCAACAAGGTAATGAGCGCCTCGGAACATTGATTCTGCTAATGCTGCAGTAATGGCTGAAAGGGAGAGTTAGGCTGAAAACAAAAAGCAGTTTTTCAACTACGGATTCAGAAATATCCAATCGAAGATTGGGTATGTTCACGAAAGGGGTTAACATGGATAAAGTATGTGTAATTACCGGAGGCGGAAGCGGAATGGGATTTGCAACTGCCAAATGGATGGGAAAGAATCATTCTATTATTATTTCCGGAAGAAGCGTAAAGAAATTGGAGAATGCAGTCTCTTTGCTGCGGGCAGAGGGAATTGAAGCAGAGGCATATGCCTGCGATGTTTCGGATATTGATAATGTTGTAAGTCTGGCAAGCTATGCGAAAGAGAAAGGAAGAATTGCGGCGGTAATCCATGCGGCAGGCATGTCGCCCCACATGGGAGATGCCAGAAAGATTATGGAGGCGAATGCTTTAGGGACCATTAACATGAATAATGCATTTTATAAAGTGATGGAAGAGGGCTCCTGTATTATCGATGTTTCCTCTATGTCCGCTTATTTAACGCCACAAATTATTATGCCGGCTGGCCTTTATAAATACAGTATAAAGAATCCGGAGCTCTTTATGAAAAAGGTTATGAGGCGGGTAAACCTGTTTCCTGAAAAGTTTAGGGCAGGTGTTTCCTACGGAATATCAAAGAATTTTGTAATCTGGTTTGCAAAGCAGGATGCAGCCAGATTTGGAGAAAGGGGAATAAGGGTACTTTCTGTTTCACCCGGGAATTTTGAAACGCCGATGGGAGAGCTGGAGAAGGAGGAAGCAGAAGGATATACAAAGCATTGTGCAGTGAAGCGCCCCGGCCATGTAGATGAGATCGCAAGTCTTTTTGCCTATCTGACAAGTGAAGATGCCGGCTATCTCACCGGAACCGATATTCTCTGTGACGGAGGACTGGTCGCCTCCGGAGTTAATCCGCTAAAAATCATAAACAAAAGTAAAAATTGAGGTATCCAAATGAAAAAACAAAATCAGAATGCCGGAAAATTAAAAAAAGTTAAAAAGAGTATCAGGAATCAGATTATCGCAACCGGTCTTTGTCCGCTGCTCGCAATGTCCACAGCGGTGTCAATCCTGTCCTTAGGCGGGTATGATCAGATGATGATTGCCGATATCATAGCCGCCATATTATTAGTTGGCACACTGCAGCTATTGTATGTAGCCCATAGTATTGTAAAGCCCGTACGTAAAGCAGAGGAATGTATGAGGCAGATAGCAGAAGGAAATCTGGATATCATAATAGATAAGGCGATGGGAGAAAGGGAAGATGAGATTGGTTCCATGTCGGAGGCATTGACTGTTTTAAGGGATAAACTTAGGAATTCTATTTTTGATATTCAGACTGTTTCAGAGAAACTGGTGGGTTCAGAAGAAAAACTGGAAAAGATGGTGGAGGAATTGAATTCGGCTACCCTTGAAATCGAACTGGCGGTACAAAAGATATCCGATGATGCCAGAATTCAAAATGATGATATGAATGAGGCCACCTTACATATTAACGAAATAGGTAACCTCATAGGAAATATTGCAGGAAATGTCCAGCATTTGGAGGAGACCTCAGGCAGAATGAAAATGGATGGGAATCAGTCTACAGATATCATGAATGATCTGGATGAATCAAATGAAAGAACGAATCATGCAATTGAGAGAATTAACAGGCAGGTACATTTGACCTATGACGCATCAGTCCGGATCAATGCGGTAATCCAGATGATTACTTCTATTGCGAAACAAACGGTATTACTTGCACTAAATGCCAGTATAGAAGCAGCCAGGGCCGGAGAACACGGAAAAGGATTTTCTGTTGTGGCGGAAGAAATCAGCAAACTGGCTAATCAGTCAAGTGAATCGGCCAAAGAAATAGACTCTATCATTGGCGATTTATCGTCGGAATCGGGAAAAATGCTGGAGATTATGAATGAGGTCCTCTCAGATGTTGACAGGCAGAGAGGAAAGCTGGTGGAGACGCAAAAGCATTTTGAGAAAGTAAAAGATGGCATTGAAGACTCGCTGCTGGAAATATTAGAAATCAGAGAACAGACCAAAATCTGTAATGAGGCGAAAGATAAGATAACAAAAGGAATAGAGGCCCTGGGAACAATATCAGAGGAAAGTGTTTATTCAACCAATCATACAAGAAAGGCAGTGAGCGGATTGAACTATAATATCGGGGAAATAGAATCAACGGCGGCTTTGCTGAGGGATTATGCGGAAACCTTAAATAATCAGGTCAGGTTTTTTGCAATTAAATAGAGAATTGACAGCCACACTGCCTTTACAGAGAACAAAATATAAAATATACTTATTTGTAAGCGGAGTATTAATTGCAATGGAGTGTACCACATGAAGGATAAAAAGAGAATGAATGTATTTCAGCATGTAAAAGCTGCCAATAATCTCTTTACGGCTGACGCTGGAAGAAAACTAAGCCGTTCGCTGCATATGACCGGGGCAGCAGTAACCGCCAGCACCTTTGTGGCCATCGGTAAGCTTGTCTTAGGGATTTTGGCCTTATCTTTTTTTGCCTGTGCCAATGCATTTTATTCCTTTGGAATGATAATAGCGAAGGGCATTGCGCTGATTGGTATCCGAAAAGCACAGGGAAAGGAAGAACAGTGCCGATATTATTTAAGCTCCGGTATTGTGCTGATATTTTCGAGCCTGATATATATCATCTATTCCGTAAGATTATTTTTCAGCCCCATTACCAGCTATTACGACAAATATGCTGCAATCACCATTGCAACGGTAACATTTACGGAAATTGGCCTGAATATCAGAGGTGTAATCATGACCAGGCATAATCATACCTTATTGATTCATGCCATTAAGATGATTAACCTGTCAGCTTCCGTTATCGCGCTTGTCTTAACGCAGACAGCGCTGCTCTCATTTACAGATATGGAAACAGATTTGCAGGTAATATCAAGATCTAATGGTGTAACAGGAGTATTAATGGGAATAGTTGTAACAGCAATAGGAGTTTATATGGTCTGCCGGGCAAGAAAGATAAGAAGTCAGAAAGTTAAAGAAGAATAATGATATAAGCGAAAGAAAATATGAAATGAAAGGGTGCCGCAATGAGAGCAGTTGGGTGAAAAGAATGGTTCATATATTAGTAGTGGAAGATGATGCAGAATTAAACAGGATTATTTGCACATATTTAAATGACAGCGGCTTTCAGGCCAAGGGCTGTTTAAACGCCAATGATGCCTATGATGAAATGTATAATAATCTGTATGAATTGATTATTTCTGATATTATGATGCCCAAAATTGACGGATTTGAATTTGCCAGGACGGTACGGCAGGTAAATAGGACAATTCCGATTTTATTTATGTCTGCCAAGGATGATTTGTCCTCCAAAAAGAAGGGGTTCCAGCTTGGAATTGACGACTATATGGTAAAGCCCATCGAACTGGATGAGTTACTGCTTCGGGTAAGAGCGCTGCTTAGGCGGGCCAACATCGAACTGGAAAGAAAACTGACGATAGGAAACCTTACCCTGGATGCGGATGCCGTAAGTGCAACAATAGCAGAGAAAGAAATTGCGGTAACAACCAGGGAGTTTAATATCCTATATAAGCTGCTCTCTTATCCCAAAAAGACTTTCTCAAGGGCGCAGCTTATGGATGAATTCTGGGATATTGATACGGATACAAGTCTTAGGGCGGTAGATGTGTATGTTACAAAATTAAGGGATAAATTTACCGAGTGTGATGGATTTGAAATAGTGACGGTAAGGGGAATTGGATATAAAGCCGTCTTTGTGTGAATTATTGAAATGCATAATTCACACACAAGATTATGCCTGCGAAATCCTCGGCATAATCTTGCGGCGCATTGGGAAGGGCGTGGTTGTATGTGTGAATTATTGAAATGCATAATTCACACACAAGGTTGTGCCTGCGAAATCCTCGGCATAATCTTGCGGCGCGTTGGAAAGGGCGTGGGTTATATGTATGAATTATTGAAATGCATAATTCACACACAAGATTTCGAAAACCTCGGCACAATCCCCGGCGTTATATTATAAAGAAAGAGGAGGATGGAGTATGAAAAGAGGAAAATTTCTTAGCCGGTTATTTATATTTATTCCGACTTTATTTTTCTTCTGCGTAATCACAACAGCACAGCTTTTCATTCTGCAAGACTACCTGGATTATAAAAGGATAACCAGGATTCATGTTATCTTGATTCTTTTGTTTTGGTTCTTATGTGCGGCCGCTTTTACTTTTATTACTTCAAGACAAATCAATAACTGGTATGAAAAACCCATGCAGGACTTTGCAAAGGCAACCAATCAGGTGGCAAATGGTGATTTTTCCGTCTATGTGGAACCGATGCACTCCGCAGATAAACTGAATTATCTGGATTATATGTTTCTTGATTTTAATAAGATGGTAGAAGAACTTGGCAGTATTGAGACTTTGAAGACGGATTTTATCTCAAATGTATCCCATGAGATAAAGACACCGATAGCTGTGATTCAGAACTCTGCGGAATATATGCAAAAAGAGCTTGTTACAGAAAGTCAGAGGATTGAATATGCGAAAACAATAGAGGAGAATTCTAAGCGCCTGTCAAACCTGATAACTAATATCCTGAAATTAAATAAGCTTGAGAACCAGAAGATACAACCGGAAGTTTCGGAATATGATATCTGCAGGCAATTAAGTGAATGTGCAATACAGTTTGAGGAGATATGGGAAAAGAAAAACATAGAATTTGAAGCTGATTTGGAAGACAGGGCCTTGATATACGGGGATGAAAGTCTTATGGAGCTGGTTTGGAACAACTTGTTATCCAATGCTATGAAATTTACGGAAGACGGCGGGAAGGTCACTTTAAGGCAGACCTCAACAGAGGATTCCATTGTGGTAGCTGTTTCCGATACGGGATGCGGGATGAGCAAAGACACCATAAAACATATATTTGATAAGTTCTACCAGGGAGATTCCTCCCATTCAAAAGAAGGCAATGGTCTGGGACTGGCCTTGACCCTGCGGGTTCTCCAATTGCACGACAGTACAATAAGCGTCAGCAGTGTGATAGATAAAGGGACCACCTTTACAGTTAGTATGCCTGTTTTTGTTGCTGATAAGAAAGGTATGGGAAGTGATTACGGGGAGATATATTTATGAATGGAATAGAGAAAAATGTACAGCCATTTGTGGGATATGAATACAAAGAAGTAATTACAAATGCAGACAAGGTCTCCTTTCTGATAGACGGATATAGGAATTTCGGCTGGGTAGTGGATGAAAATATAAATTCTGGAATAGCCGGTAATACCCCTAATCCCTACGCCAATGTGGTGCTGCGTCTAAAGAGGGATCGAAAAATCATGAATAAAATGGAGCTTACCAGATTGCAGAGGAATTTTGAATTCTGCCTGAAAGAGATTTCTCATCTCGAAAAATCAAAAACATCGCAGGCTATCATATATGCCCTTTCTGTGGGATTAATGGGGACTGGGTTCATGGCCGGTTCGGTTTTTGCGGTAACAGCAGCCACTCCGATGGTTGCATTATGTGTTATCCTTGCAATACCTGCTTTTGCAGGCTGGATTGCGCCATATTTTATATATAAGAGTGTTGTGAGAAACAGAACGGAGAAACTAAATCTCCTTATTGAAGAAAAACAGGATGAAATTTTTGCAATCTGTGAAAAAGGTAATAAGCTGCTATATTGATAATTGAGATTGAATTTATTCTTATCAGGACTGTCCCTGGGGTTGAGGGGGCAGTCTTTTTCTTTTTTAAATTTCAGATTAATAATTCTCAAACAGTTCTCAAACATTACGGAAATAAAGCACCTGTAGAATTGGTTTATCAGTTAAACAAAAAAATGATAGATGGAGGCACTGAGATGAGAGATATTAAAGTCATTAACAGCAATTCCGGAGGACCTTAAAACAGGCTATAAATTGCATCATTTAAGGATATATAAACATATTGAAAGGAGAATATAGTATGGCCAAATCAAAACTGGTAGCAGCAAATAAGAAAATTGAAGAAAAGGTAGTAGGCGGATATAAAAGAATAGAAGAAGGCGTTGTAGGAGGGTTTAATAAGATATCGGACAAATTCGTTGATAACTATCTTACAAGAGATGGAGAATCTGTTGAAGAAGCAAAGGAAAGACTGAAGGCTGAGCAAAAGGAACGGGAAGAACTTAGGAATCAGGTAGACAGGCATGGAAAGGAAGAGAGGTAATTAAATATGAAGAAGAGTAGTTTCGTAGCAATGATTCTGGGAACAATAGGGGGAATACTGCTGGCCCTTGGTATGTGTATGAGCCTGCTGACCGAATGGAATGCCTTTAAGCCCGGAGTTATCATGGGCATTGCCGGACTTGCAGTGCTTTTGGTCATGGTAATTATTTGGAGAAGAATGGAGAATAAAGAACCGGTCAGATTGTCGGGAAAGACAATTGGTGCCGTGCTGCTGGGCATTGTAGGTGCATTGCTCTTAGGCGTTGGCATGTGCCTGGCAATGGTATGGAGCCAGTTGATAATTGGGATTATAATTGGAATTGCAGGAATTATAGTGCTGCTTTGCCTGATCCCATTCATAAAAGGACTCAAATAAAAGAGGAGTGGAGGAATACACTAGTGTATTCCTCCTTTATGAAAAAAAGTTATTTAAGGTCGGGGAACCTTATGTTTATGAGGTGTGCTTCACCTTACAAACATAGTATACTGCTTAAATGTGTCCTGGGTATGACAAGCTTTTGAAAAAATTGTGAACTTACTTGCTATAGCCGCAAAGGACTGGTGCTCAATCTTACTTCATATTTGTTTTTAACGGATTCTGTTTGAATTATTGAAAAAATGTGATATAGTAGACAATATTAATTTTCATGATTTACATGGCACCAACAGAAAACGGTTATAACGAAAGAGAGGGATTAGTGATGTTTAGAGACATGAGAAGAATAAAGCAGTTATTGTCAATGGAAGACACGGTCGCTGTGATGGTAAGATGCACCAACGGTGTTCTGGCATGCCTGGGTGATGAAGAGTATCCTTACGCCGTTCCCCTTAGTTACGTATATTTTAATGATAAGATTTATTTTCATTCAGCAAAAACCGGACATAAAATCGATGCTATCATAAAAAACCCCAAGGTATCTTTTACAGTAGTTGATGAAGATACAATTGTAAGTGAAGAATATACCACTTATTTCCGCAGCGCTATTGCTTTCGGCAAGGCTAGAATCGTGGAAGGGGATGAATGGCTGGAAGGGTTTAAGGCCCTGGTCAATAAATACTCAGGCGATCAGCCGGAAGAAGGCAAACTTAAAGCAATGGCCGACGGCGGTAATCATGCTTATCTTATTGCAATTGATATCGAGCATATAACCGGTAAGGAAGCTATTGAATATGTAAGAAATAAAGGGGTCTAATATTTTTTAGGCTATAAAAATACATATATTAAATATTAAATGGAATGCCTTGGCACATTGAAGGCATTCCATTTAATATTGAGTGATAGGTTAAAGGATTGCTCTTATAAGAACTTTATGGATGCAGAAAGAGTTAAGGAACCAGTGTTTTACCTTGCCATCAAAACAGTTAATTTGGAAGCAGTGTTGACATCCAGATTCGCCATTATTAAAGCCCTTTTAGATGCTTTCATATTTGTTAGAATTTTAGCCACTAACTTTAAGTCTCCTGTCATATTACCTAAAATAGATGCGGCACTTTTAGCATCCATTTTAGAATAGGTATCAACATAGTCAGCTAATTTGGCCTGCTCAGCAGCTTGTGTATCCGCGGTGTTCTGTGCACCGGCAGTTTGTGCAGCAGAGCTTTGCGTATTGGCTGCTGTTTGTGAGGATGAACTTGTCTGAGAGCCGGTGGCTGACTGAGAAGGAGTGCTTGTCTGAGAGCCGGTGGCTGACTGAGAAGAAGTGCTTGTCTGGGAGCCGGTGGCTGACTGAGAAGAAGTACTTGTCTGGGAGCCGGTGGATGTTTGAGAAGAATTTGTCTGAGAACCGGCGGATGTTTGAGAATCAGCAGTCCCGGTAGTGGCTGTCTGGGTATCTGATATGCCGTTTGCATTGGCTAATACCTGTGAAGTATCAGCGGATGACTGGGCATCTGCTGCCGGGGTACCGGTGGCAGAGGATGTGTTTGTATTTGCAGCAGTATTGTTTGCAGCCGCGGCAGCCAGGCTTTTAGCGGGTAATATTTTGTTAAGGCCGCTGACATTTTCGATTACCGGAGCCAATACACCGGAACCGAAACCTCCGATATCGGCTTTTACCATGCCGGCCAGAATTCCAAGGAATAAAATAAATAGAAATAAAAACATAAATACATTCTTCATCCTGCTGCCTGTTCCCTTTTCACCTAAGGCGGCAATTTCTTTTTCCATGTCTTTTTTCTGCTGTTTCAATTGTTTTATTTTTTCCTTATCTATATTTTTCATGGTATTTAATTCCTTTCTTTTGTATTCTGTTTCAGAATTTTATGTAATGAATCTGATAATAACAAGGTCTGCACCTTTACGAATTCTTTCTGTTTGAAGAATATCTCCTATACATAGATTGTACCTGACTTTAGGTCCATACCTGACTTTAGGCATGCCTGACTTTAGGTCCATGCCCTGTCTTTAGGTATATCTTGCCTTTAGCTTCTATTTTTACCTTAGATTTATTCTGCCTACAGGTTCTATCCTGAATATAGGATAGAAAAATCATCTTACTTTCGCCTAAACAGAATATAAATTTTTTATAAACGGATTTTTTTTAAAGAGATATTATGGATTCAGCTTTTTGAGGATAATAATTTGGCAAGGTATTCGTTTATATAAAATTAATAATTTGGCTATACCGTGTTTATGACATTAAGATAAACTGGTATAATATAGTAGTAACCTGATAAAACGTGGAGAAGTTTTATGACGATAAGAAAAAAACTGGTGTTTTCAAATATATTGATGATTGTTATTCCTGTTCTTGCAGCCCTTATAATTTCCGTTTTCCTGTTAGAGGGAACGGGAAATAAATATGGTGAAACCATAGAAAATATGTTTAATGACAAGAATGGATTGTATTCTGCTCAAAGCATCATATTTGCCTTAAGAGAGGAATTTATGAGGCAGGGATGGAAAGAAGGAGAGTTGGAAGAGAAATCCAGGGATAACAAAGAGGCGGTTCAATTTCTGGAAACCGGAAAAGTAAAGAATCTAACACAGGAACTAACAGCTTTGGGATATCATTTCTTAATTAAAATCGATGAGAAAACTTTTATTGATACTATAGCAGATGCAGAACTTGAGTTAATGAACGGATTTATAACGGATACCATGGATAGAAGTGACAGCCTGACTATGACATCAAAGGAGACTTCCATTGTTATTCATTCATTTTATATAAACAAATATAAATTCGAGATATCTGCCATACACACGCCGGATATTAAAGCAAGTGAGGGAGGCCGGTCTTATCTGCGAAAATATGTTATCAAATCCTTAGTAATATTGATTCTGGGAATTTTGGTTGTTATTACTCTTATGAATATGGTACTGACCTGGTGGATTTCAAAAAACATACTTGTACCTCTTAGAAAATTAAGTATCGGAAGCCATCGGATAAAGGATGGAGAATTGGATTTTCAGTTGGATTACAATAAGCCGGATGAATTTGGAACCTTATGCAAGGATTTTGACGAGATGAGAGGGCACTTAAAGGACTCCGTTGAAGAAAGACTCCGCTATGAAAAGTATCGTACGGAATTGTTATCCGGAATCTCCCATGATTTGCGCACTCCCCTTACCTCGATTAAAGGTTATGTGGAAGGGCTGTTAGATGGAATAGCGGATACGCCTGAGAAGCAGAAACGGTACTTTAATGCAATTCATATCAGGGCAAATGATATGGAAGGGTTAGTAGATAACTTAAGCACCTATACTCATTTGGAAAACGGACAGGAGCATTATGATTTTAAGCGTCTGGAATTAAAGGATTATTTCAACAAGGTTATTCAGGAATATCAGATTGATTCAGCCAATAACCAGGTAAAAATAGAGTGCAATTTTACGGAAGATAAGTTATATGTAAATATCGACAGTCAGAAAATGCAGCGTGTGATATTTAATATTATTTCAAATAGTATCAAATATAGAACGAAAGACAGTTCTCTCATAACACTTGAAATAGAAAAAAGGGACGAGTACGCAGTTATGCGTTTTACAGATGACGGCCCCGGTGTCAAGGAAGAGGATTTGCAGCATATTTTTGAGTGTTTTTACCGTGGGGATGCTTCCAGGACAAAAGCCGGTGATGGCAGCGGTCTTGGATTGAGTATCGTGAAGCAGATTATAGAGGGGCATGGCGGTAAGCTTATGGCTGAAAACAGAGAGGGGTTATCCATTACAATATGGATTCCTTTATGTAATGAAGGCCGCTCTTAAACTTGTAGCTGCAACATTATTAATAATATGCAGGAAAGGGCATGGCTGATAGAGTGAAGAAAATATTAATTGTTGAAGATGATGAATTGATTGCGGAATTGGAGAAGGATTATCTGGAGGCCAGTAATTATGAGACAGAAACGGCTGCAAATGGCAGTCTTGGCTTGAAATATGCGAAAGAAAAGGAATATGACCTAATCCTTTTGGATGTCATGCTGCCGGGTATCAGCGGTTTTGATATATGCCGGGAGCTTAGAAAAGATATGGATATACCAATTATAATGGTAACCGCCAAAGGAGAAGACATTGATAAGATAAGGGGCTTAGGCCTCGGAGTGGATGATTACATTGTAAAACCCTTTAGTCCCTCAGAGCTTGTAGCCAGGGTAAAAGCTCACTTGGGAATTCATGAGCGCCTGCTGCAAAAAAATGACAAGACTCCGAAAAAGAATGAGGAAATAACTATCAAGCAGCTAAAGATACTTCCGCTATCCAGGCGTGTTTATGTAAGAGAGCAGGAAGTCGTGCTGGCCAATAAAGAATTCGAGTTATTATTGTTTTTAGCTCAGAATCCAAATATCGTTTTTTCAAAAGAAATATTATTTGACAGAGTGTGGGGAATGGATGCCATGGGGGATACCAGTACGGTTACCGTGCATATTAACAGACTTCGGGAAAAAATAGAAGAGGATTCTTCAAAGCCGGAATATATTGATACAGTATGGGGAGCCGGTTATCGGTTTCAGGTGAAATAAGTTCATATAACATTATTAAGAGGAAGCTGATAAAGCAATTGCTTCCTTTTCTTTTTTGTTTATAAATTGTTTAACTTTTATTTTTTTATAATTTATAAGGCAGCATTAGAATAGCAGCATACATTAACTGCTGGAGTGAAGATTCAGTCTGATAAGAGTGACTGTGTAAAAGCAAAAGCCCCAGGGGAGGAGACTATGATTAATTATCTTTTGAACTTAGACGGTAATATTTTGTTGTGGATACAGGAGTATGTGAGGAATGCATTTCTTACACCAATTTTTATTGTAATTACAAACATGGGAAATAGCGGAGCAATCTGGCTGGCGGTTTCCTTCTTAATGCTCTTTTTTAAGAAAACAAGAAAGGCAGGCATTATGTCACTGGCGGCACTTCTTTCTGCTTTTATAATTGATAATGTAATTCTAAAGCATCTTGTTGCCAGAATAAGGCCTTATGAGGTGATACCGGGCCTGCAGATATTGATACAAAAACAAAAGGATTATTCTTTTCCGTCAGGGCATACGGGAAGTTCCTTTGCATCGGCGGTTGTATTATTTAAGGCGCTTCCGAAAAAATTTGGTATACCTGCATTGATTCTGGCTGGGCTGATAGGTTTTTCAAGATTGTATGTGGGAGTCCATTATCCGTCAGATGTAATAGGAGGAGCGATAATAGGCAGTATCCTTGCAATTATTATATGGAAGCTCTTTAAATGGTATGGTGAACGGCTGTTAGTAAGTAGTAATACAAAGAAAAAAATTGTTTAGGAAATGTTTATAATTAATCGTCTTATTATTTATTTCTTGGCTTTATCATAAAAGCACAGGAAATTATGGAGGCGATTCAGATGAAGAAACGAACACATTTTTATATAGCACGTTTATCAGTTGAAAGTAAGAAAGCCACTGATTCGGATAGCGGGCAAAAAATAATAAAGGAATGGGCTTTCTATTTGGGAACAATTCTTCCGGATTTGTCGGTCTTTCAGTTTATTCATCCCCACTATTATGACAGATCCTCTGTATATGTTTTTCATAAGCTGTCTAAAATCGCCTGCAAGCCGGCAAGGGGCGTTAGGGATGCAATCAGATTGGGAGAGCTGGTTCACTACCTGTGTGATTTTTGTTGCTATGCCCATATAGGAGGAAAGCTGGGGTGTGTGTCCGAACACTTGCAATATGAAAGAGGTATACAGCAGTATGTAATCAATAATTACAATCATCTTGGAGCAAAAGTTAACTGCTGTTTACCGGAAAGCGGAACAGCGGAAGAAATAATGAAGCAGGTTAAAAGTGAACTGACAGATTATTATAACCGATCCCCCAGCTATCAATTGGATATTATGAAGTCCGTCAACATATCGGCAATTATTTATTATGGATTAGTATATAACCTTGATACAGGCAGAAATACAAGTCTGGACTTAAAGGTACCTGCCGTAAGAGCAGAAGTATTGCCATAATAATTTGGTTGTTTTGAATACAGATAGTGACCATTGCATTTACAATTATAAGGCAATGATAAGGGAAGGGAATTGTAATGCAAAGTTGGATTATTGATGTTATGAATCAATTTGGGTATGCGGGAATTATATTTCTAATAGCAGTTGAAAATATATTTCCGCCTATTCCTTCGGAAGTTATCCTGACCTTTGGCGGGTTTATGACGACCTATACGGATTTAAAGGTCTGGGGTGTGATTACAGCGGCTACTGCAGGTTCAATATTAGGCGCGGTGGTATTGTATGAAGTCGGAAGATTTCTGTCCCCGGAACGTCTTGGAATACTGCTTGACAGTAAAGTCGGAAAGATATTGCATCTAAGCCGGAATGATATTATGAAAACCTGTGACTGGTTTAATCATAAGGGGAAAGGAACCGTATTGTTCTGCCGTTGTGTACCGGTAATAAGAAGTCTGATTTCCATTCCGGCGGGCATGGCAAAAATGAGGTTTGGTATTTTTATATTATTTACCGCTATCGGCTCTGCTATTTGGAATATATTGCTGGTCTATCTTGGAGTGATTGCAGGTGCCTCCTGGGAAAAGATTGTAACGGGAACAGACCTCTATACCAGAGTAACAGTAGTTATCCTGGCTGTAATATTTATTGCCGGGGCTTTTCTATTCTTCAAAAGGAAGTTAAAGAAATAACAGATATCAAAAACATAATAAACAGATTAATTCAGGGAAGCTGAAAATACAGCTTCTCTTTTTTATAGTAAGCAGTTTAAGAATCGTTAAGGATTTATTTAGAATCCCAATAGAAGAAGTTTATATCTTTATTCTATCATTAACCTATGCTGAAATGGAAGATATTCTTATGAGGCAGAAAAATGCTTAATAATCTAAGGAGGTAATCAAATTATATGAGTTCAGCCGAACAGAATAAAGCCAGAATTATACTTAGCAAAGTACCGGAGGTCACTGTTTTTTTCTGGATAATTAAGATTCTATGTACAACGGTAGGGGAAACCTTTTCTGATTTTATTAATGTTACTCTGGGTGTAGGGTTAATACCAACTACCATCCTTATGGGAATAGCATTTCTTATTGTCGGATATCTTCAGTTCCGGGCGGTAAAATACATACCCGGCTTATATTGGCTTACGGTTGTGCTGATCAGTGTGTTCGGAACCTTAGTGACGGATAACCTGACGGATGGGATGGGAGTTCCCCTTGAGGTCAGTACAATAGTATTCAGTACCCTGTTGCTGCTTACTTTTCTTTTATGGTATCTCAGTGAAAAGACACTTTCAATACATTCTGTTTTCACGAGAAAAAGGGAAACCTTTTACTGGTTTACCATACTCTTTACCTTTGCACTTGGCACGGCAGTTGGGGATTTATACTCTGAACAGCTGGGACTTGGATATCTTCCTACCGGGTTAATTGTTGCAGGTATAATCATAAGTGTGTTTCTGGCCTGGAAATATTTAAAACTGGATGCCGTTCTGGCTTTTTGGGTCGCATATGTTTTTACCCGCCCTCTGGGAGCCTCCCTTGGAGATTACTTATCTCAGCCGCTAAAATATGGCGGCCTGGGGTTAGGGGCAACCATAACCAGTGTGATTTTCCTTCTGGCTATCTTGGGAATCATAGTTTACCTGGGGCTTACAAAGTATGATACGGTCAAGAAAAATGATGCCCCTGCCAATACTGAAAATAATAAAAAGCAGAAAGTATTAATTCAGACAATTGCAGTATTATTTCTATTTCTGGCAGTGGGTACCGGCGGTTATGTGATATGCAGCAATAGTATTGCGCAGCAGGCTGATTCCTCTCAAACTTCATTAACAGGTCAATTATCAGATTTTGCTACAATTGAAAATGACATGCTAAATGCGGTAACTGCAAAGGATTTTGCTGCTGCCAAGTCAAAAGCTGACGATCTGGAACATAATTGGGATACTGCCGCACCTCAGTTAAAGAGCATTGACAAAACCTCCTGGACTGACATTGACGCAACGATAGACAGCGTATTGGCCGCTGTGCGTTCCGGTAATCAGGATGTTAATAAATGTGTATCGGCAATTAACACTTCACTCAGTACTTTAAACAGTCTAAATAAATAGCTGCCATATTTTGCATCAGCGTTAATATAATGGCTTAAAAGAATCAGCATGATTTTGTTATCATAATTTCGGCTTACTATCCGAATAAAAAGTTAATTCAACCGGCAGAATAATTTCAGAAAAAGAAGTCAGTGAGTGTTGTCAGTAATGGTATATCAATATATGAAAGGAAGGGATGCTTATTTATGAATAGGAGAATGTGTTTAATTTTCGTCATTGTAATACTGGTATTCCTGCTTATAGGTTGTTCACCTGTAAGAACAATGATCCCTCCGAATATGATTTTATTACAGCTATGTCTCTAAAAGAAAAAGAAACTCTGCCCATTTTTCTTTAATATTGTATCAAGGCAGGTGGCCTGCCTTGAATCCGTTACTAAGAGGAGAAGGAAAGAGTTTCTTCTTTCTGAAATATATCATACCAGTAACTAATTGCTGTTATAATGCAATCACTAATTAAAATTGTTTTCTAAAAAGTCAGTATCCTTATCATCATATAATTTCTCAGCCCAATGGCACCAGTCTAGATCCAGCCGGGCTTTTGCAAGAGCCCTTTGAGTCAGGATATATCCGCCAAAGGAGTGTTCTTTCTGTGACAGCGGTGCTGTTCTTAAACTTATTAATGCCTTCTCATAATCTTCAATCTTTTTCAGGTACCGTACCTCGAATTCATGAAAGAATCTGAAAGCCGTATCCTTGTCCATACAGTTTATACAGTACATCTTTAAGGCTGCCTCATCACGGATAACTTCATTGCTTGTCTCTGATAAGAACCATTCTTTTGTTATATCCTTCCCGGAATCCGTCAGAGTATATATCTTTTTGTCCGGTTTACCGCTCTGCTTCTCATTGGTACATTCTATATATCCCTTTGTCATCAATTCGGAAAGGAGCGGGTAGATGGCACTATGGGTAGAACGCCAGAAGCGGTTGAGTTTAATTGTCAGATCATAGCCGGTCATGGGCTGGGTTGATATCAGCGCAAGTAGTCCATAAGATAATGTATTCATAAGGTTACCTCATAATTAACAGTAAGTTTTTACATACCTGACTTTACAGGCTTTTTACTGTAATGTCAATATCTATTCCAGCTATATTCAGGCTGTTTCTTCTGCGCCTATGGAGTCAGGGGCATTTAAGGGCATCTGCTGTGTTTCCTTTGATGCGTTCTCTATATCGGAGTTATCCTTCTTTAGGAAGAAGCAAAGGGGAAGGGCTAAAAGCATAATAATAGCGGAAATAAAGTAAACATCATTAATACCCATTACAAAGGAAGTGGCAGAGAGACCTTCCTTGCCAAGGCTTTGGGCAGCACCGGAGGCCACCAGTGTTGAAGCATGGGAGGAGGCCTGATAGGTTAACAGGGAGGTAAATATTCCGATGGACAGGCAGCCGATGCTCTGCGCTACCCAGTTGTTAATGGAAGAACCATTTCCGGCTACTTTCTTATCCAGGGAAGACATTCCTAACATGGTTACGGTACCAAGGGACATGGCGATACCGACATTGCGGAAGGTCATACAAAGAACTACATAAGTATGGCTGGTATTAAGATTTAGATGGGCCAGGAAGAAAGAACCTGCGGCCATGGAAACTACACCGGTTACCAGGAGTATCCGGGGGTCGACTTTGTTATAAAGTTTGCCGACTATAATGGTGCAAAGTGCCATTGCCAGCGAAGAGGGCAGCAGTATCAGTCCTGCGTCAAGGGCGGAGACATGCTGGGAATTCTGCAGGAACAAAGGTGTTAACAGAGAACCCGCATAAAGGCCCATTGTTACAATGCTTCTTATAATCACACTAATAGAAAACCCGCTGGATTGGAACACTTTGAGATTAAGTATGGGATTCCTGGCAGTAAGTTCCCGGTAGATAAAGAATAAGAGCAGGAGAATTCCTATAAGCAGAAATCCCAAAGTCTTAAAGGAAGACCATCCCCAATGAGATACTTCACTGAAGGCTGTCAGCAGCAGTACACTGGCCAGCAGGCAGGACAGGAAGCCTGTCAGATCAAAGCCGGTGGGAGGATTTAACTTATAAAAAGGTACATTTTTAAGAATAAAGATCAGTGCGATAATACCAATGGGGATATTAATAAAAAAGATAGCTTCCCAGTTAAAATACTGAATAAGCCAGCCACTGATAGTAGGGCCGATAGCCGGAGCTACGGTTGCGGAAAGGCTCCAAAGACTCATGGAAATAGCCTGCTTTTTTCTTGGAACCAGCTGATAGATAAGGGACATGGTTGAGGGAACCGCCAGCCCGTTAAATAATCCCTGTAATATACGAAAAGCAATTAAGGCCTGGACATTCCAGGACAGAGCACACAAAAGGGAGGAGAAGGTAAAGCCCAGTATGGAAATCAGATAGGTTCTTCGATAGCTGAATTTCTCTCCTAAAAAGCAGGTGATGGGAGCTACAATGCCTGTTGCCAGCATAAAACCGGTAGTGGACCATTTGACTGTGTCCAGAGTGGTATGAAAATGTTCCATGAGAACAGGCAGGGCGATGTTTATAGTACTCGTTGCCAAAGTCGTGAAGAAGCCCCCGATAAGAAGAGCGGCCATTAGAAGAGGATAGTTGATAAGGTCTGTTTTATTCGTTTTCATTGATTTCTCCCGTCTATGCAAAATGTCCAATGGAAATATGTCAGTAATGACATAGTATATAATATGCCAATAAAATTAATATGTCAATAATGACATATATATTTCTGCTCTGTTTGTTGGATACGCAAATGACTGTATATCCAACCTTATATAAATGAAAAAACATCAAATGATTTAAAAATATAGAAAAATCACAAAAGTACATAGAGGCTATCACAAAATAATATAGTTTTTACGTTAATTTACAGTTGATAATTTGTCCATATTTTTTATATTTGATATATATTCCATAACGATAGAAAGAAAGAGGGGGAGTTATGGCTGGGAAAAAATTAATTTCAGGCAAAATAGCAGGATTTGCAGGAGTAGTCCTGATTTTTATCACCGCGGCCATTATTGCTTTGGGTATATTTTATTTGAACGGAACTTCCGGTGATACCTGGATAGCCAAGGTCAACGGAGAGCCTATCCGGAAGAATGAATTTCTAAGACAGCTGAAATTGGAAAGAACAGATACCTTTGAATATTTCAGACAAAAATACAATGCCGACCCCTCCGGAGATTTCTGGAACAAGAGTTTCAGCGGGGAAGTTCCCATTGACTATGCCAGGGAGAAGACCCTGGAGGAATGTGCGGCTGTCAAGGTGAAGCAGATTCTTGCCAGAGAGAATGGTCTTATTGATGATATCAGCAGCGAAGCTTTTCTAAAGGACCTTGCGGCGGAAAATAAAAGGAGAAAAGAAGCAGTAAAGAATAATCTGCCGGTATACGGGCCGGTACAGTATGATGAGAACAGTTATTTTATACAGGTACTCAGCAATCTGACAATTAAAACCAAGGAGAAACTGCTGGAAGGGGAATTTAAACCCACCGAAGAGGAACTCAGGGATTATTATGAGAAGGTAAAAGACGAGCTTTATAAAGAAGAGGATAATATCAGTATACATATCCTTTACATACAATACGGAAAGGATGGCGGCACGTTTACCGAAGCGGAAAGGAAGGCGGCAATTGACAGGATGGAAGAAATTAAGGGGCAACTTGACCGGGGAGGATATTTTGAAGATATGGCAAAAATGGATTCCGGGGAGATAAAAGTTGAAGTAAAAACTATTGATGCTGATTCTGCAAGTGCCTATTCGAAATCGGAGCCAAAGATGTTTGAAGCAGCAAAAATGCTGAATGCAGGCCAGATAAGCAATGTGTTGGACGAGACTGTACAGAGGCGAGTTGAAATTGTAAAAGTATTGCAGAAGGAAGGAACGGGATATAAGGCCTTTGATGAATATAAAGACGCTGTGCTGTCCGGCTATATTGATGAAAAATATGATGAACTTGTAGATAGGCTTGTACAGGAGGCAAAAGTTGAAATAAATAAAAGTGCATATAAAAAGATATACCCTGATTGATATGTTGGTAAAGTTTCAATGTGCGCACATTGAGAAATAAGTATAAAGGAGAAAGGTATGAAAAGGGGTAAGAAAACTAAGTTTTTCAGTGTACTTATGGCTGTTGTTATTATGGTAACAATGGTTTTGGCAGCCATACCAGTCAAGGTCTCTGCCGCCGGCACAACCTACTATATCGATTCAAACAGCGGGAATGACGGGAATAACGGCACAAGTCAGGCTGCACCATGGAAAAGCCTCGACAAAGTAAACAGCACGACATTTCAGCCGGGGGATACTATTTGTTTTAAAGCCGGAGGGGCATGGAGCGGCACTCTTTATCCCAAGGGCTCCGGTACTGCCGGAAATCCGATAACCATTGACATGTACGGCTCAGGCAATAAACCCGTAATCAATGGCGGCGGTAAGGAGTACAGCAGTACGGATGCTGCTGATGCGGCGGTATATCTGAATAATCAGCAATATTGGACCATCAGCAACCTGGAAGTAACGAATAATTCTTCCGCTGTTGGGGACCGACAGGGTATCCATGTGGATGCTTCGGGCAGCAATGCCGCCTATGCCGGAATAATTATCCAAAATTGTACCGTACACAGCGTGGCAAGCAATGGGAACAGCGGCGAGCATGCACGGATGGCTGGGATTTGTGTGTGGTCAAGAGGTTATAATCAGGCATTTTCCGATGTGGTCATACAGAATAATACTGTCTACACCACAGGAAGTACGGGAATTTATGTGCATGGAGAAAAGTGGGCAGGTACGGCCACCGGGATCTATGTTGCAAACAACAATTTATATGATATCGGCGGAGATGGCATTCTGGTGGCAGGCGCTAAGGGACCGCTGGTTGAGTATAATGTTGTGAATACGTCCCATGTACGGTCATCCACATACTGCGTGGGAATCTGGCCCTTTGAATGTGATGATGCGGTCTTCCAGTACAATGAGGTATATAACACAAAGACAACGGCAGACGGGCAGGGCATAGACTGTGATTATATGTGCCATAACACGTTATTTCAGTATAATTATGTCCATGACAATGAAGGCGGGTTTTTACTGGTTTGCAGTGAGAACACCTATCAGGGCGGCACAGCCTTTAATGACGGTTCCGTAGTGAGGTACAACATTGCCCAGAACAATAAGTCAAAACAAATACAGCTGACCAACAAACCGACAAATACATACATATACAATAATGATATCTATGTCAGCTCCGGAATAAGTTCAAGCATGGTGAGTACCTATTCCCGGGATGGCATTGCATATCCGGAAAATGTATATTTCTGGAACAATATCTTTTACAATCAGGGCAGCAACGGGGCATATGATTTGGGAAATTCCGCAGGTGTTGAATTTGATTACAATGTATATTACGGTACTCATCCTGCAAACGAGCCTGCCGACCTGCACAAAATAGCAGCCGACCCCATGCTCGGTTATCCGGGAGAGGCCAGAACAGGACTGGATTCCTGCGGAGTTTACCAGCTTAAGACCGGTTCACCCTGCCTGAATTCGGGCAGGCTTGTAGCAAATAACGGCGGAAAGGATTTCTGGGGAAATTCCGTATCAGCCGCCGCCGCACCTAATATAGGTGTATATAACGGCCCGGGGCTCAGTGTGGTACCAACCCCGAAACCGAAACCGGTTCCTGTTAATCTTGTCCAAAATCCCGGATTTGAAACAGGAACAATTTCTCCCTGGACATCCTGGGGTACAACAACAGTAAATATTACAACAGCAAATCCTAATTCGGGGAATTCCTCATTAAGTATATCCGGAAGCGGCGGTGCTGTCGAACAGAGCATAGGAAATCTTTACCCGGGCACTGCCTATCAGTTAAAAGGTTTTGTAAAAGCCGACAGCGGCCAGTCTGTAATGCTGGGTGTAAAGGACTTTGGAGGGACTGAAACAAGTGTGGCTCTGTCAAGTACCGGCTATTCCCAGGGGACCATAAACTTTACTACAGGGCCGACGAGTACAAGTGCTAAAATATATTTGTATAAGCCCAATGGTACGGGCAGTGTGTATTGTGATGATATTCAGCTGATACAGACGGGAGATACGCCTGAGGTAACGCCGACTCCGACACCGCCGCTGGTTACAGGAAGCAGTGATGAATTTGAAAGTACGGCGTTAAATCCTCAATGGACGTGGATTAGGGAAGACCCGGTAAAATGGAGTCTGTCAGAGAATCCGGGATATATGAGGATTATAGCACAGAAGGGAGAGATATGCGGGACTGCGGCAGATGCCAGGAACCTGCTTCTTACAGGGGCTCCCGCAGGTGACTGGAGTATTGAAACAAAAATGTATGGTAAACCGGCTTCCAACTGGTCACAGGGCGGACTTCTCATATGGCAGGATGATGACAACTTTTTTAGAGTAACAAGATTGTATGACGGCAAAGGAGTATTTCAGTTTACAAAAGAGATTGGCGGAGTGCGTAATTATATTAATGCAGAAGACCCGGTACAGTCGGAGGAAGTATATCTGAAGATGACTAAGAGCGGAGAAAGCTACAGGGCATATTTCTCCGGGGATGGTATTAACTACACGGAGGTCTGGTCAGAGCAGACAGGAAGTCTCAGTAATATAAGGGTAGGGTTGATTTGCACCAACGGCACGGGATTGACAGCCGACTTTGATTATTTCCATATTAACAGGGCAGCAGACCCTACGCCAACTCCCACATCGGAACCGACTATAACGCCGGAGCCAACTATAAGCCCGGAACCAACTGCAACACCGGAGCCTAGTGTAACGCCGGAACCGACGGTAAGCCCAGAGCCGACGGTAAGCCCGGAACCAACTATAACGCCGGAGCCGGGTAACCTTGTTGTCAATCCGGGGTTTGAAAATGGTGATATTTCCGGATGGGCTAATTCCTGGGGGTTGGTGGCGGCAGACAGCAGCAATCAGTATGAGGGCGGCTATTGTGCGGTGAATAAGGGAACTGCGGCAAAAGGTGCCGGTCTTGAGCAGACAATAGACAATATTTTACCCAATACAAGCTATACACTGACGGCATATATTAAATCTCCGAATGGTGAAACCTGTTATTTTGGGGCATCGGGGATAAATAAGTACGGCGGAAGCATGCAGGCTGAGTGTAATAGTACTGCGTATAAATTATATACCGTTAACTTTACTACGGATTCAACCGTGTCTGCCATCAGAGTGTATCTGAAAAAATGGTCCGGTTCCGGTCCCGTATATATAGATAATGTAGTTCTGGTCAAAAATGGTGCTTAAAGATATATCAGACAGAAGGGCTTGCCGGCATTCAGCCGGCAGACCCTTTGCATTGTGTGCCAGGCATGGCTATAATCTAGCTAGTGAAAGTCTAGCCACGGGTATTTACCGCCAAGTGTAGCGAACCACAAGTTGGTACCAGTAATGGTATGGATGAAGGAAGTGGTGTAGCAAAATT